>DATHLY010000231.1:0-6604 GCA_035487655.1 Rhizomicrobium sp.
ATGTGATGCGCCTGCAAGGAAAATTGCCGGCTCGTGCCAACTAGGCGCGGTGCTCCGGCCGCTCGCTCAAGCTCGCGGCGTTCGATTGCTTTCGCCGGTCCACTGGACCGGCTCGCGCGCTGTAGCGCGCCGCAATCTCACGGCCGCAAAACTCCGCGCCTACGACATCTCCAAGGCTTGATTCGGCCATTAACCTGTGCGGCGAACGGGCTCGCGAACGGCGTTCGGAGTTCCAAAATTAACGAATAAAGCCAGGTATTTACGACCTGGAAAGGATTGGTTAACCGAATCTTGTATTGTTAAGGGATGAGCACCGCTAAACCTATGTCAGCCACCGGCCTGGGCGTGCCGACCGGACCTTGGCGCTGGGCCGCCTTGGCCTTCTTTCTGTTGGCCCTGGCCGCTGCCGGCCTGATCATTGCCGTACCCCAAGTTGCGGGCCTGGCCGGTTACGCGCTGCTGGTTGGCATCGCGCTTCTAGCCATGCTGTTTCTATTTGCGGTGTGGCCGCGCAGCGGTCGGGCCGCCGAAAACGCTCTGCTCGTCGCGGAGGCTGCCGCCAAGGCCAATATCGCCTGGGCCATCACCGGGGAGGGCGGGGCGGTGTTGGACTGCAATCCTGTCTATCGACGCATGGCCGGCGCGGGCGAGGCAGAGGCTGCGCCACCGCCCGAACTGGCGTTGGCGGGCGAACCCAGCGCCGCCGTGCTCTACCGGCTGTCGCGCGACGCCGCCGAAGGACGCGCGCGCGAAGAATCGTTTGTGGTGATGCCGGGTCTGGAGATCGTCGCCGCCGTGCGTCCCTTGCCGGACAAGCAGACCACCTGGTGGTTCACGCCAAGGCTTGCCCCCAGCACGGCGCCGAAACCCGAGCAGCCGGCGCCCACGACCACGCAAGGCGTGCGACAAGCGGAGCCTGCCAAATCCCCCGCTCCCGAACCTGCACCGGCGCCGCCGGCTGCGCGGACGGCCTCCGACCTGTTTCGCGATGCTCCCATGGGGGTGGCCTTTGCCGATGCGGCCGGCGTGATCGGGGACGCCAATCAGGCGCTCGCGAAATTTTTCGGCGCCTCCCAAGGCTTGGCCGGCAGGAATTTTGGCACACTGGTGGATCAAGGTGAGCGGGCTCAGGTGATGGATCTGATTGCCCGGGCGGCCAGGGGCGAGACGGGGCTCAAGGCGGTGGAGCTGCGCGGTCACAAGTCGGGTAGCGGCGAAGATCGCATGGCGGAATTGTTCGCCAGCGCGCTTCAAGTCGGCAGGGAAGGGCACGATCCCAAAGGCGCCAAAGTGGTTCTGTATCTGCTGGACGTTTCCGAGCAAAAAGCGCTGGAAACCAAATTCGCCCAGTCGCAGAAAATGCAGGCCGTGGGCCAGCTGGCGGGTGGCGTGGCGCACGATTTCAACAATCTGCTCACCGTCATCATCGGCAATTGCGAATTTCTTTTGATGCGCCATCTGGCGGGCGATCCCTCGTTCAAGGAAATCAACGAGGTACACCAGAATGCGCTGCGGGCCGCGGCCCTGGTGAGCCAGTTGCTCGCCTTCAGCCGCAAACAGACCATGCAGCCGAAGATCCTGGCGCTGAACGACGTGATCGGCGAATTGGCGCAAATGTTGCGCCGGCTCGTGGGCGAAGGCATCACCTTGAATGTGGAACGCGAGCCGGACTTGTGGCCGGTTCATGCCGATGAGGCGCAACTGGGCAATGCCATCATCAATCTGGTGGTCAATGCCCGCGACGCCATGCCGTCGGGAGGCGTGGTCGGCATCAAGACCGCCAACCAGAGCGTGACCACGTCCACCACCTTGGGCACCGCCATCATGCCGCCGGGCGATTATGTGCGGATCGAAGTGGTCGATACCGGCACGGGCATGTCGAAGGAAATCCAGAGCAAGATCTTCGATCCCTTCTTCACCACCAAGCCGGTGGGGCAAGGCACCGGCCTGGGCCTGGCGACCGTCTATGGCATCGTCAAGCAGTCCGGCGGATTCATCACAGTGGAGAGCGAAGTGGGCAAAGGTACCTGCTTCAACATCTATCTGCCTCGTCGCAAGATCGAGGTGTCCGACGCCCAGCCGGTTGAAGCCCAGCCCGCCGTGGCGCGCGACGTCACCGGCCAGGACACCATTCTTTTGGTCGAAGACGAAGAGGCGGTGCGCAGCTTTGCGGCGCGCGCGCTTCGCATGCGGGGCTACAATGTGCTGGAGGCTGGCGGCGGCGAGGAAGCGCTGGAAATCGTCAGGCACGAAGGCGACAAGATCGACCTGGTCATTACCGATGTGGTGATGCCCATTATGGATGGCCCCACCATGGTCCGCCATGTCAAGGCGCTCAAGCCGGACATGCAGGTGATTTTCATGTCCGGTTACGCCGAAGAGGCGTTTCGCCGCAACGACCAGACCTCGGAAAACATTCATTTCCTACCCAAGCCCTTCGGCCTCAAGCAATTGGCCGCCAAGGTCAAGGAAGTGCTCGCCGGCGGCTGAATGAGGCGCCGGACTCCGCGACAATATCAGGCTTGCAATGCGCGACTTTGAATCTATGGTCGCGGCAAATGAAAAAGACTTCTGCCTTGGCTTTCTGCCTGCTTCTCGCGGGGTGCACCGATACCGATTGGGATCGCGCCCTGAACTATGTCTATCCGGCGCCGGATGACGCGGATGTAACCTCCGACGCGTCCCCGCCGCACGCGCCGCGTCCTCAGCCTGCAACGGCCAGCGCGGCTTCCAACGCCGCGCCCGCCGCCATGCCGACCGCACCAGCGGCACCCGCCAACGCCGAGTTCTGCCGCGCCGTGGCGATGCAGGATGCGACGGCCAATGGCTTCGATCCCGCCACCCAGCAGCGCGTGTATGCGCGGAGTTATGGGCAGTGCGTGGCGATATACTCTCGCTGACGCGGTTCTTTTGCGTCGTGAGTTCGTCGCGCCTTCGCTCATGCACGTTTAAGCGCACATCGCTCGTTGCTACGCTGCCGCTAGCAACCCTGCTCGCGCCGCAAAATTCCTCGCGTCAGAACGCCTGATCAAGGTGCTACACGGAACCGGTATTCCGTCACTTCGTCATAGGGCGTGTCGCGCGGCAAGAACGTGCTGGGGAAACTCGGGATATTGGGGGCATTGGGAAAGCCTTGGGCTTCCAGCGCCACGGCGCTGTGAATGGCGTAACCCTTGGCGGCAGCCACGGTCGGCGGCGGGTAATTGGCACTGTAGACCTGCAGTCCCGGCTGGGTGGTCCATTCCTCCAGCACGCGTCCGGATTTGGGATCTTCCAGCCGGGCCGCCAGCCGCAAGGCGTTGGGCTTGCCGTTGATGGCGTAGTTGTGATCGAAGCCGCCGGCGCGCTGGATGGTCGGATCGGGATCATTGATGTGGGCGCCGATCGGAGTTGGATGGCGAAAGTCAAAGGCAGTGCCGGCGACCGCGCGCATTTCGCCCGTGGGGACGTTGTTTTCGTCCACCGCCGTGATCATGTCGGCATTCACCATCAGCAATTGATCCAGCACCGAGCCGGAGGCATCGCCCGCCATGTTGAAATAGGCATGGTTGGTGAGGTTGAAGATCGTGTCCTTGTCGCTCCTGGCATGATAGGCGATGCGCAGGACGTTGTTTCTGGTCAAGGTATAAGTCACCTGCACCTTCACCGTGCCGGGAAAGCCCATGGTGCCGTTGCGGTCGGTCAGTGACAGGATCAGTTGCGGCTCGTTGCCGTCCTTGGTTTCGGCAGACCAGACGCGCTCGTCATAGGGGCGGTTCTCGGTCTCCTTCAAGGTGTAGGGGTCGCGCGAGATGCGATAGGTGACGTGGTTGATCTGAAAGCTGTTGTCCTTGATGCGATTGGCGAAGCGTCCAATGACGGCGCCATAGCGGCCCTTGTAATCCTGGCTGGTATAATCGGCCAAGCTGTCGAAGCCCTGCACGACATTGGCCTTGCTGCCGTCACGGCCCGGCACGCGGACGGCCGTGATTACGGCGCCGTAATTTGTGATCCGGGCTTCCGTGCCCCGGGCGTTGGTCAGGATGAAAAGGTCCACACCCTTGCCGCCCACGCCTCCCCAGGCTTGGACCGAAATACCGGCCTGGGCAGGCATTGTCGCGGCCAACAGCACAGCTGAGGCCATCACGATCGGTTTCATCTATCCCTCCGGCTTCGTCAGCTTACAAAGCCATGTTGCGCCGCGCCATCCTCCTCCCCAGCCAGCAAAGCTACGCTGGCGAGGCGGCTGTAGCACCGCTTGCAGTGCGAAAGCCGCATGGGGGCACGAGCGTGCGAACGCGAAGCAAACGCTCGCAGACTTGAGCATGGTTTGACCTGACGGGTCGCTCCTGATTAGCTTCCGATCTCATAAAATGGCCGTAATGGCCCAGGGAATGATCCAGGGAATAATCCAGGGACGGATTAGGGGAGAGGATTCGCAATGAAACGCTTTTTGTTTTCTGCGGCGCTGATTGCAGCCGTAGGCGCCGGTGGGTTGTATCTCGGTTCCGGCAAGGCCTTCAGCCAGGCCAATGAAGATGAAGTCGCCGCCCGCCAGGCAAAATATCCGCTGGCGGCCAAGGCTGGCGAAGACAGCCATGCCATAGACAAGGCGCCGTCCGGTGCGGTGAATCAGGGCCCCTATGACATGACCAAGTGGAAATATGGTCATGCGTGGGATCCGCCGCCCGGCGCCAAGATCTGGAATCCCGCCAAGATCAAGTTGATGCAGGGCGGCAAGTTGGTGGGCGGCACGGTCTTCTCCGCCACCGATCCCAAGGTTTATTGTGAAAGAGCCAATGCCGGTTATGACTTCATCTGGACCGAGATGCAGCATGACGCCAGGAGCTGGCAAGACGTGCAGAACATGTTCGCGGCCTGCCCCTATTCCAAGGCGGTACCCGGCATCCGCGTGGCCTATACCGACGAGCGCGAAGAGCAGCATGCGCTGGATGCGGGCGCGCTGGTGCTGGTCGTACCCACGGTGCGCAACTATGAGGAAGCCGTCAAAGCGCGCAATTGGGCCTTTTTCCCGCCACTCGGCAGGCGCAGCAATGGCGGCGGCCAGGCCTTCCAACTCTACAAGGATGTGCCGGGCGGTTATCGCAACACCATCAATGACAATCTGGTGCTGGTCCTGATGATCGAGACCCTGGATGGCCTGAAGGACGCCGACCGCATCGCCAAGATTCCCGGCGTGACGGCGATTTTTGCGGCTTCCGGCGACCTTGGCAATTTCGGCGGCTACAAGCAGGGCGATCCCGACTATGAGCGCGAGATCAACATCGTGCACGACGCCGCGATCAAGGCGCATGTCAGGCTTTGCGGTCCGTTTGCCTGGAAAGACCGTCCGGATTTCACCTGCTTCCAGGGCGGCAGCGAAAACAGTCCTATGGCCAGTGGCACGGCAGTCGAGCTGGGAAGCCTGGCCAACACCCAGCCTGTGCCGGAAGTCGGTCCCTGGGCGAAGAAGAAGTAATTCCCCAACGGCCTTCGCACCTGATCGGTGCGTCGGCGTTCGGGTGGCTTGGTTGCCGCCCTCACCCCACCTTGCCGCGCTTCGCGCGAAGGGGGAGGCGCGTCCGCGTGGGTTGCGGCGCCCTTTTCTTTTGGACCGAGCCGGGGAATTCGCAGTTGCAACAGCACGTGCGCTCAATTGTGGCAAATCGTCAGATGGTGTCCCCATGTTTTGGCAGCGCTGCCAAGGCAAATTATACCCAATTCAAAAAAATACGCCCTGGGGAAACGAACACATGCGCAAACTCTGCAGCTTTGTTATCGCTATCGGCGTCACACTTTCACCCACGGCTTGGGCTGATCCGCTTGTTCCCGGCAAGCCGGCTGGCGTGCATAAGGCTCAGATGACCGGCAGGGAATGGGCCGTGTTTGGCGGCATCGCGGCGCTTGGCATCGGCATCGCCATCGCCACCGCTGGTGGCAGGAGCAGCAATGCCCAGAATCAGTCTATCAGCGTCGTCACTACCAACCCGTAAGACGCGCCGGAATAGGAAAGCAATCTGCGCGGCGCGTAAGCGTCGCGCAGATTCGCTTTGATCACTTGGCGGTGGAGAAGCGGAATTCCGTCACCTGGTAGAAGATCTTTCCCGGCTTGAGCTCAGTGGTGGGGAAGGCGGGAATGTTGGGCGCATTGGCGAAATGTTGGGTCTCCAGACAAAATGCGCCACGCTTGATGTATTGCGCGCCGCCCTTGCCGATCATCGGCTTCTCATTGTTGGGCAGATAAAGCTGGATGCCCGGCTGGGTGGTCCACACATCCATCACCCGGCCTGACTCCGGTTCCACCACATGCGCGGCGGGGCGAAGCTTGCCCATCGGTCCGCGCACAATGAAGTTGATGTCATAACCCGGCGTCGCGACGATGGCGGGATCGGGCCCGTTGATGTCCTTGCCGATAGGCTTGGGCCTGGTGAAATCGAAACCGGTGCCTGACACTTTCAACACTTCGCCGGTCGCCATGTGATTGGCGTCGGTGGGCGTCACCGCATCGGAGAAGACCTGCAGGCGATGGTTGAGCACATCGCCGTTCCCCGCGCCCTTCAAATTGAAATAGGAATGATTGGTGGGGTTGAGCACCGTCGGCTTGTCGGTGGTGGCGCGATATTCG
>DATHLY010000232.1:0-9275 GCA_035487655.1 Rhizomicrobium sp.
CCGGCAGCGCCGCCCGCACCCGGCGGATATAGGTGTTGAGCTGGTCGGGCGAGACATAACCGAAGGTCTGGGTCTCATTGCCGACGATCACCCGGTCGATGGTGCGGCGGTTGGCGAGAGCGGTGCGAATAGCCAACGCGATTTGCTGATCGTTCTTCTCCATGTCGGCGCTGATCCAGATGCCCATCGAAACGGTCATGCCGTGATGGCGGGCGATCTCCGGCACCTTGTCCATGCCGCCATCCACCGTATAGGTGCGGATATGGTTGGTGAGTTTGGAAAGCTGCGCCAGGTCCCGGTTGATCCGTTCAGTCGTGACGGCCAGGTTCTGCCGCTGGGAGAAGACATGGCTGGGATTGTAGGCGATGCCGCGCACCTGCCCGTCCCATTCCGGCGCCACAACGGCATAATCGCGGCTGGTCCAGAACAACGCACTGGCCCCCACCACCATGGCCAGCGCGATGGTAATGCGCAGCTTGCCGCCGCCCAGATGGCGCGCCGTCCATAGCCGGATCAGGAAATCACGCACGTTATTGTTGTTCGTCCTTGTCGCCCGGTTCCGGGATATAGCCCTTCTCGCCCTTCTTGGGGGCGGGCGTGGTCTCCAGCAGCTTGATGTCGAAGATCAAGGTCTGGTTGGGCGGAACGGCCTGGCCGCCGTCGGGGGAGCCGCGCACCCCGTAACCCAGGTTGGGCGGGATTACCAACTGCCAGTGATCGCCTTCACGCATCAGCTGCAGCGCCTCGATCCAGCCAGGGATCACCTGGTTGAGCTTCATGGAGGCGGGAAGTCCCGGCGAAGTTCCGTCAAAGATCACACCATTGATCAGCTTGCCGGTGTAATAGACTTTCACCGTGTCGGTGCTTTGTGGCCGCTTGCCATAGCCGTTCTGAAAGATGCGGAACTGCAACCCGCTGGGGCGCACGATGACGCCCTTCTTCGCCTTGTTCTCGTCCAGATATTTGAGATTGTTCTCGATGCTGAGCACATCATCTGCCGCATAGACAGGCGCCGCGGTCCAGCCGGCCAAGACCAGTGCCAAATAAGCCACTGCGAACTTCATCTTACTCTCCAACCGCCCCACGACACAGGTTGCCCGTCCACGCGGGTGTTCCGATGTCCCTAAATCCATTCTAGATCAATGGGCTTGTCATTCCCAAGCCTGAAACCGCGCTTGTGGGATGAAATTGCACCGAGGCAACGGGATTGCGGCCGCTTGAGGAATATTTGATCGCCAGATGGGTCAGCACCACCAGGCCGCAACCCATGACCAGCACGCCGCAGATCCGATTGATCATCCGCATGACGCTTTCGTCGATTTTGGTATGGAACAGGCCGATTACCGTGGTCAAGGCCAGCCACCACCCGGCCGAGCCGCCGACCACGCCCGCCACCACGAAGCTGGCATCGTGAAAACTGCCGGCGCCGCCCGCCAGTCCGCCCAGGCTTGCGAACATGACGCCGAAGGACAGAAGCGTGACCGGATTGGTGACCGTGAGCGCAAAAGTCGAAACCGTCGCGCGCATCAGATTGGTGCCTTCGCTGTCGGGCTTGACTTCCGCGCACCGCGGCACCGGCGGAGAAACAAAGGTGCGATAGCCCATCCACACCATCATCGCGCCGCCGATCAGCTCGATGATGGTGGCATAGCCTTCGATCAGCTGGGCGATCCAGGTCAGGCCGAAGCCAGTGATGGCGGCAAAGATGCCGTCGCCAAGCGCAGCCCCCAGGCCGGAAACGAAACCGTTCAGCGGACCGAAAGCAAAGGTACGGCGAATGCAGATCAGGTTCACCGGGCCGATGGGCACCGCCGCGATCAGGCCCATTATCACGCCTGACATGACGAGATAGAAATAGATCATGCCCGTTCCAGCGTTTCCACAAAACGCAGCGGCATGCCCTGAGCGGGACCGGTGGCGGCAAAGTCGCGCATCACGATCTTGCCCCGCAGGATGGTGGCGACCGCCCAGCCCTTGGTCGTCATGCCGTCAAACGGTGTCCAACCGCAGGTCGAGGCGATCCATTTGTTCTCGATGGCGCGGGTAAGGCCCATGTCTACGACGGTGAAGTCGGCATCATAGCCCAAAGCGATGCGGCCCTTGCCGGCAATGCCGAAGATGCGCTGCGCACCGGCGCTGGTGAGGTCGATGAATCGCTCCAGGCTGAGATTTCCCTTGTTGACGTGATCCAGAAGAATGGTGACGAGCGTTTGCACGCCCGGCATCCCTGACGGCGTGTCGGGATAGGTCTTGTCCTTTTCCGCGCGCGTGTGCGGCGCATGGTCGGAGCCAATCACGTCGATCACGCCGTCCTTGACTGCCGCCCATAAGGCCTGGCGATGGCTTTCATCGCGAATGGGCGGATTCATCTGGGCATAGCTTCCCAGCCGCTCGTAACATTCCGGCGCCGACAAAGTGAGATGCTGCGGCGTGGTTTCGGCGGTGGAGATGTCTTTTGCAGCCGCCAGCAGCGGAATCTCGTCCCCGGTCGTGATATGCAGCACATGCAGGCGCCGGCCGGCGATCCGCGCCAACCGCAATACCCGTTCGGTGGACATGCGCGCGGCTTCGGCATCGCGCCACACCGGATGGGTCTCGGGCCTGCCGCGCTCGGCCAAGTGCTTGCGCGCGATCATGCGGTCTTCGTCTTCGGAATGGACGGCGACCCGCCGCCTGCCCGCCTTCAACGCGGCAAGGATGTCGTCTTTCTTGTTGAGCAGCAATGTGCCGGTCGAAGACCCTAGGAACGCCTTGACGCCGCACACGCCCGGCATTTTCTCCAGTTCCGCCAGCGCGCCGATATTCTGCGGCGTGGCACCGGCATAAAAGGCGTGGTCGCAATGCATCCGTCCCTTGGCGCGCGCGAGCTTGTCCTCGATCGCGGCGCGGGTGGTCGTGGGAGGGTTGGTGTTGGGCATTTCGAACACGGCCGTCACCCCACCCAGGATCGCCGCCAGGCTGCCGCTGGCCAGGTCTTCCTTGTGGGTGTTGCCCGGCTCTCGGAAATGCACTTGGGTGTCCATCACTCCCGGCAGCAGATGCAGGCCCTTGGCGTCGTATATTTCGGCCGCCTTGGCGGAAGAAAGCGAGCCGATCGCGGCAATCCGACCGCCGATAACCCCAATATCTGCAGGGGTAATGCCATTGGGGGTTGCGACGATACCGCCCCGAATCAGAAGGTCGTAAGGCTGCTCAGAACCCTTAGGTGCAAAAACGCTCATGGGTCCGGCAGTTAGCCTACCCCTCCCGCCCTTGGCAACCGCGCAGGTGACCCCTAATTGAAGGGGATGGAGCCCGCATTTCTCGACGACCGTGCCGTCCTGGCTATTTCAGGGCCTCAGGCGCGCGATTTTCTTCAGGGGCTGGTCACCAATGATGTGATCAACGGCCTCGCACCGGGGACCGGGTTGTACACAGCCTTGCTGTCGCCCCAGGGCAAGATCCTGTTCGACTTTCTGGTTACCGAGGGCGATGGCGCAATCCTTCTGGACGTGGCGCAAGGCGCCCGCGACGCCCTGCTCAAGAAGTTGAAAATGTACAAGCTGCGATCCAGCGTGGAGATCGAGCCGAGAGATCAGTTGGGTGTTTACATCGCGCTGAGGGGGCATCCCGACAATCGCGCGGTGGCTTATGTGGACCGCGCCGTCAGTTTTGCAGATCCCCGGGCCGCCGCGCTGGGCGTGCGCAGCATCGGCGCCCGCGCCGAGATGCCGGTCAACCTGCCAGGTCCGCGCGCCTATCACCAGCACAGATTGGCCTTGGGCATTCCGGAGGGCAGCGATTTCGGACATGAGAAGATCTTTGCGCTGGACGCCGGCCTGGCGGAGCTCAATGGCGTGTCCTTCACCAAGGGCTGCTATGTCGGGCAGGAATTGACGTCGCGCATGAAGCATCGCGCCACTTCCAGAAAGCGCATCCTGAGGTTGACCGCCGATACCCCGCTTCCCCCTTCAGGGCCCGTGACCAAAGCCGGCACGGAGATTGGCGAGCTGATTTCCAGCTACGGCAGCACCGCCTTTGCCCTCATTCGCCTGGACCGGTTGGAGGAAACCAGCGGTGAGGTGACGGCGGCCCAAATTCCGGCCTCCTTGCACAAGCCGGCGTGGCTGGCGGAAGCGCCGGGCAGCGCATAGACGTACCATCTAGCGCGTCGACCGCGTGGCCATTAAAAGTGAGCGCATGGCTGAGAAAACGCGCTGCTGGTGGCCGGGAGAAGATCCGCTCTATCTTGCCTATCACGACAAGGAGTGGGGCGCGCCGGAATACGACGCCCGCGCGCTTTACGAAAAACTGATGCTGGACGGATTCCAGGCCGGCCTTTCCTGGATCACCGTCCTGCGAAAGCGAGAAAATTTCCGCAAGGCCTTTCACAATTTCGTGCCGGAAAAGATCGCCCGCTACGGCGCGCGCGACGTCGACCGGCTGCTCAAGAATGACGGCATCATCCGCAGCCGCGCCAAGATCGAGGCCGCGATCAAGGGCGCGAAGCTGTGGCTTGAGATCGAGGAAAAGGAGCCTGGTGGCTTTCGCGACCTGATCTGGAAACATGTGGATGGCAGGATGTTGGTCAACCGTTTCCGCAGCGGCGACAAGATTCCGGCCCAGACCGAAATGAGCGAACGCCTGTCCAAGGACTTGAAGCAGCGCGGGTTCAATTTTTGCGGCCCGGTCATCGTCTATGCCTTTGCCCAGGCCGTCGGCATGGTCAATGATCATCTCACCACCTGCTTTCGGCATGAGGAATGCGCGCGGTTGGGCAAAGCCGGGAAAGCCAAAGCTCCGTCTTGAAGGCGTGGCACGGGGCCATTACGTTCCCAGCCCATGCCTGAACCGACCATCAAAAAAGACGTCATTGCGGCCATCGGCAACACGCCACTGATCCGGCTCAACCGCGCCTCCGAATTGACCGGCTGCGAAATTCTGGGCAAGGCGGAATTCCTCAACCCCGGCCAATCGGTCAAGGACCGCGCCGCCCTCTTCATCATTCAGGACGCGCTGAATCGGGGTACGCTCCGGCCGGGCGGCACCATCGTGGAAGGCACCGCCGGCAATACCGGTATCGGGCTGGCGACGGTCGCCAATGCCCTGGGCTTCAAGACGGTGATTGTGATCCCCGACACCCAAAGCCAAGAGAAGAAAGACGCGCTGCGCCTGTTGGGTGCGGAACTCATCGAAGTGCCCGCGGTCCCTTACAAGAATCCCAACAATTATGTGCGTCTGTCGGGACGGCTGGCGGAGCAACTGGCCAAGACCGAGCCGAATAGCGCGATCTGGGCGAACCAGTTCGACAATGTCGCCAACCGCCAAGCCCATATCGAAGGCACAGGCCCGGAGATTTGGGAACAGACGGACGGCAAGATCGACGGCTTCACCTGTGCCGTAGGCACGGGCGGCACGCTGGCGGGCGTCGCCATCGCCTTGAAGGAGCGTAGCAAGAATATCCGCATCGCCGCTGCCGATCCGTTGGGAGCGGCGATCTTTAGCTGGATCAAGACCGGCGAACTGAAGATGCAGGGCTCCTCCATCACCGAGGGTATCGGCCAGAGCCGGGTCACCGGCAATTTGGAGGGCGCGCCTATCGACGACGCCTATGAAATCCCCGATGAGGAAGCGCTTCCCATCATCTTCGATCTCTTGGAGCATGAGGGGCTTTGCATGGGGGGCTCCACCGGCATCAATGTGGCTGGCGCCATCCGCATGGCAAAGGACATGGGGCCGGGCCACACTATCGTCACCGTGCTGGCCGACTACGGCAACCGTTATCAGTCCAAGCTGTTCAATCCGGAATTCCTGCGCGAAAAAGGGCTGCCCAGCCCGCCCTGGCTGGTCACGGCGCGCGCACCCATTCCGGTCCCTTATGAATAGATTAGGAGCGCATGAGCAACCTGGTTTCCACCGAATGGCTTGAAGCGCACCTTTCGGAGGTGCGCGTGGTGGACGCTTCCTGGTACATGCCGGATGAAAAACGCGAGCCGGCCAAGGAATTCGAGACCGGCCATATTCCCGGCGCGGTGTTCTTCGATATCGACGGCATCGCCGATCATGCATCCGATCTGCCGCACATGATGCCTACGCCTGGCGAATTCTCCAAAGCCGTGGGCGCGCTGGGCATCGGCGATGGTGAGACGGTGATCGCTTATGACGGCAGCGGCATCTTTTCCGCGCCCCGTGCCTGGTGGATGCTGAGGGCCATGGGCCACAAGAATGTGAAGGTGCTGGACGGCGGATTTCCCAAATGGAGGCGCGAGGGCCGCGCGGTCGAAACCGGTCCGGCGCGACCGAAAGCCAGATTCCTGACTGCCATCCCCAAGCCTTCCTTGATGCGCGATTTCGATGCGGTGATGGGCATTGTCGGGGACAAGAGCGCCCAGATCGTCGATGCGCGCAGTCCCGCACGCTTCAAGGCCGAGGAGCCAGAGCCGCGCGCCGGCGTGCGTGGCGGCCACATGCCCGGCGCACTCAACGTTCATTACCGCAGGCTGCTTGCCGATGACGGCACGATGAAGCCGCCGGAGCTTTTGCGCGCGGCCTTCGATGCCGTGGATCTCAACCGTCCCATCGTCACCTCTTGCGGCTCCGGCCTCTCGGCCGCCGTCCTGGTGCTGGCACTGGACGAGATCGGTGCGCGCGACGTGGCGCTTTACGACGGCTCCTGGACGGAATGGGGCGGACGCACCGACTCGCCGGTGGAGACCGGCTGATGGCTGCCGCGGGGAACAAGCGCCGCATTCCCATGACGGTGACGTTTCTGGAGATGAACGCCAAGCCGTCCGGCATTCCACCGCCCCAGCCCGCGAGGGCCAAGGTTGCCTTGCTCCGCTGCGAAAAGCCTCCCCTCCATTTCTACCGTTATCTCTATGACACGATCGGCGGAGACTATTACTGGGTGGACCGCAAGAAGCTCTCGTCGGAGGCGCTTGCGGAGGTGATCCATCATCCCCTGAACCAGCTCTTTGTTCTGTACAAGGACGGAAATCCCGCGGGCATGGCCGAGCTGGACCTGCGCAATCCGGGAAGCACGAACATATCCTATTTCGGGCTGATGCCGGAGGCGATCGGCCAGCGGCTGGGCCATTTCCTTCTCTATCACACCTGCATCAATGCCTGGCTGGAGCCCATCCAGCGGCTGACCATCAACACCTGTACCCTGGACCATCCCCGGGCGCTGCCCCTGTACCAGCGGATGGGGTTCACGCCCTATAACCGGGAAGAACGGTTTGTTGAATTGCCCTGACCGTAGTTTCTAGGCAAACTCGCCCGCGTTTGCTTCACGCTCAAGGCGGTGCATGACACAAGGCAAAGAACTCACCTGGCGCGGCATCGCCCTGGGCATGTCACTCACCTTCCTTTTCACCGCCGCCAATATGTATCTGGGATTGAAGGTGGGCCTCACCATCGCCACTTCGATCCCAGCCGCCGTGATCTCGATGGCCTTTCTGGGCCTTTTTCCCGGCTCCAACATTCGCGAGAACAACATCGTCCAAACCGTCTGCTCAGCGGCCGGCGCGCTCGCCTCCGTCATTTTCATCCTGCCCAGCCTGGTGATCATCGGCTGGTGGACAGGTTTTCCGTTCTGGACCTCCTTTCTCGTCTGTGCGTCGGGCGGTGTGCTGGGCGTGCTGTTCACCATCCCACTGCGCCGCGCTTTGGTCACGCAATCCGACCTTCCCTATCCGGAAGGCGTGGCGGCTGCCGAAGTGCTCAAAGTGGGCGCCGACATGCGCGCAGAAAATCCCGAAGCGCGCGAGGGTTTGCAGGCGGTGGTTTATGGCGCGCTCGCGTCCGCCGGCCTCTCCATTGCGGTCGCCATGCGTCTGGCCGCCGACGACGTGCAAGGCTTCTTAAGGACCGGCGCCGTGGCGGCGACCGGCTACACATTCTCTTTTTCGCTGGCGCTGGTCGGTGCCGGTCATCTGGTGGGGATTTCCGTCGGCCTCGCCATGTTCGCGGGCATCCTGATCGCCTGGGCGGGCGCCGTGCCCATCATAACCGCGATGACGCCCATGCATGGCGACCTGGCAAGCTTCGTGAGCGGCATCTGGCGCAATGATGTGCGCTTTATCGGCGCAGGCGCAATGGCAGTGGCCGCCGTCTGGTCTTTGCTGCGCACGATGGGACCCATCGTCGGCGGCCTCAAAGCCACAATGCGCGCTCGCGGTGGCGCGACCGATCAGATCAACCAAACCGACCGCGACATGTCTTTCCGCGCCATCCTGGCAATCGGCTTGGTGTCGACGGCGGTCAGCACCTGGCTGGTGTGGCGCTTCAGCAGCGAGGCGGGATTGACCGGCGCGGCACTTTGGATCGCACTGCTTTCGATCCCCTTGGTCTTGGCTGGCGGCTTCTTCGTGTCTGCTATCTGCGGTTATATGGCGGGCCTGATCGGCTCCTCCAACAGTCCCATTTCAGGTGTGGGCATCTTGGCGGTGGTGGGCACGGGTTTTTGCCTGGTGCTGCTTTTTGGCGGCCATGGGGCAAAGCCCATTGTGGCGGTCGCGCTCTTCATCACCGCGATTCTGTTCGCGGTGGCCTGCAGCTCCAACAACAATCTTCAAGACTTGAAGACCGGCCAGCTGGTGGGCGCGACTCCGTGGCGCCAACAAGTGGCGTTGCTGGCGGGCGTGGCGGCCGCGACAGTCACCGTGCCTGTCGTGCTCAATCTTCTGGCCGCGGCTTACGGCTTTTCCGGTGCGCCCAATCTGCACACCATTGCGTCCCAGCCACTGGCCGCACCGCAGGCCAACCTGATGGCGGCATTGGCGCAAGGGGTGATCGGCGGCAAGCTGAACTGGAGCATGATCGAAATCGGCGCCGGTGTGGGTGCCGGCATCGTTCTCCTGGACGAGATTCTGCGCGTTAGCGGACTGCTCCGCCTTCCGCCCTTGGCCGTGGGCCTTGGCATCTATCTTCCCATGGAGGCCACTCTTCCCGTGGTGGTGGGGGCGATCATCGGCTGGATCTATAACCGCAGCGTACGCGGCGAGCGTGCCAAGCGTTTGGGCGTGCTGGTGGCCTCCGGCATGATCGTGGGCGAAAGCCTGTTCGGCGTGCTCAATGCCGGCCTGATCGTCGCTTTCAACAAGGATGCGCCTTTGGCTGTGGTCGGTCCCTCCTTTCCGGCAACTGCGCTGGCGGCCATCGGCTTTGCCGGGCTGATCGCTCTTCTTTACGGCTGGCTCAAGCATAAGGCGCGAGTGTTCTCATGAGCCGCGATCTTTTCGGCCATCCGCGCGGCCTCACCACCCTCTTCGGCACCGAAATGTGGGAGCGCTTCA
>DATHLY010000233.1:0-2786 GCA_035487655.1 Rhizomicrobium sp.
GGCCAATCCTTTCTCACCCCCGAAGAGATCGCTGCCTTCAATGCCATCCGCAAGATATCGGCCTGGTCGCCTCGGGCGGCGCAGGCCATGCGGGCGATCTATGATGAGGCCTTGGATGGGTTGTGGGAGCGCTATGTGGACGGTCAGGAGGCTCTGTTCCAGGCGGGCGGCAACCTATACCGCGAGCGCCTTTCCCAAGTGCGCTGTCCGACTCTGGTGCTGCATGGCGCGCGCGACCCGCTGGTGCCCGCTTTGCATCCTGAGGCGATCCACCGCGGCATTGCCGGATCGCGGCTACACATATTCCCCGAAGGAAAGCACAATATTCACCTAAGATATTCCGACGAATTCAATGCCCTCACGCATGGCTTTCTGACAGAACCCGGCCGGAGCTGACATGGACTCTCTCCATCCCGATGCGGAACACACGCTAAAGCGCGGGCTGGGACTTTTCGATGCCACCATGATCGTGGCCGGCTCGATGATCGGCTCGGGCATCTTCATCGTGGCGGCCGAGATGGCGCGTGAGACCGGCAGCGCCGGCTGGATGCTGCTGGCTTGGGTGATCGCGGCTGTGCTGACCTTGGCGGCCGCCCTGTCCTATGGCGAATTGGCGGCGATGATGCCGCGCGCGGGCGGGCAGTATGTGTATCTGCGCGAGGCCTTCTCGCCGTTATGGGGTTTTCTCTATGGCTGGACCCTGTTTCTGGTGATCCAAACCGGCACTATCGCCGCCTCGTCTGTGGGCTTTGCCCGTTATCTGGGCGTGCTGGTGCCCTTCATCTCCGAAAGCCGCTACCTGATCGCGCCCATCCGCATCCTGCCGCGCTACGCGCTATCGCTTTCCACCGCCCAGATCGTGTCGCTTTGCCTGGTCGCCTTCGTGACCTGGACCAACAGCCGGGGTCTCAAATACGGCAAGGGCATGCAGAATGTCTTCACCAGCATGAAGATCGGCACGCTCGTGGGCGTCATCGTCATCGGAGGTCTCTTGGGCTGGAACGCACTGGTCGTGCGCGGCAATTTCAGCCAGGCTTGGACGCCTGTGGGCGTGCTGCCGCCGGCCGCCGGCATTTCTCCGCTCAGCGCCATTGGCATTTTTGTGGGCCTGTGCACGGCGCAGATCGGGTCCCTGTTCGCAGCCGATGCCTGGAACAACGTCACCTTCACCGCCGGAGAAGTACGCGATCCCGCGCGCAACGTGCCCTTGTCACTGGCCCTGGGCACAATGCTGGTGCTGGCGCTCTACATGCTGGCGAATTTCGCCTACACGGTGGTCCTGCCTTTCGCCGCCATCCAGAACGCGCCATCGGACCGTGTGGCGGCGGCTGTGTTCGAGGTGATCTTTCCCGGCATCGGCGCGACGCTGATCGCCGTGGCGATCATGATTTCGGCCTTCGGCTGCATGAACGGCATGATCCTGGCGGGCGCGCGGGCTTACTTCGCCATGGCGCTGGATGGGCTGTTCTTCAAGCGTGCTGCCGATCTCAATCAGGCCAAGGTGCCGTCTGCGGCGTTGAAGATGCAGGCAATGTGGGTGGCGGTTCTGGTGCTGGCCCGCACCTACAACCCGGCCACGGGCACTTATGGCAATCTCTACAGCAACCTGCTGGACTATGTGGTGTCGGCCGCGCTGATCTTCTACATCCTCACCATCGCTGGCCTGTTCCGCCTGCGCCGAACCCAACCGGATACGCCCAGGCCTTATCGCGCCTGGGGATATCCGCTGGTGCCGGCGCTCTACATTGTGGCGGCAGTGATCATCCTGGCGGTCCTGTTCCTCTACCGTCCCGCCACCACCGTTCCGGGCGTGGTGATCGTCTTGATCGGCGTGCCGGTCTATTTCGCCTTTCGCGCGGCAAACCGGAAGGCGAGCTGATGCGCGTTGGCATCGAAGCCTCGATCGATGACGCATTGCTGGGCGGCTTTGCGGGATTGGAGCTGGTGCGCGTCCCTGCGGAGCCAAGCGGAGATTTGGCGGTGGATTTCTGGGTGGCGGCGCTGGCGCCCGCCTCCCAGCGCCGGCAGTGGCCGCATCTGAAAGGGGTGAAGGTGGTCCAGGGCCTTTGGGCCGGCGTCGATGCGTTAAGGCCCTTGGTGCCGGCGGATGTCGTCCTGTGCAATGCCCGCGGCGTGCACGATGCGCCAACCGCGGAATGGGCCGTCACCGCAGTCCTAGCGATGCAGAAATTCCTGCCTTTCTACGCCGAATTGCAGCGCCGAGCCGACTGGGCGGGCAAGGACAAGGCGGAAGACATTTACCTGCTGTCGCAAGACGCCAGGCGCGATCCCGATTGCCCCGTGTTGGTGGACGAACTGAGCGACAAGACAGTGCTCATCCTTGGCTATGGCTCCGTGGGAGCGGCCGTTGAGGCACGGCTCAAGCCCTTTGGTTGCCGGATCATGCGCGTGGCACGGTCGGCGCGGGAAGGCGTGTCACCGGTTCAAGCACTGGACGCTTTGCTGCCCCAGGCGGACATCGTGGTCCTGACCATGCCGCTGACCAGTGAGACGCGGGGTCTAATCGATGCGGATCGCATCGCCAAAATGAAACGCGGCGCTCTGTTGGTCAATGCCGGCCGAGGCGCGGTGGTGGACACGCAAGCGTTGACCACGGCCTTGATGAAGGGACGCATTCGCGCCGCCCTCGACGTGACCGAACCCGAGCCGCTGCCACCTGAACATCCGCTGTGGCGGGCGCCGAACCTGTTGATCACGCCGCACGTCGCCACCGATACGCCACGCTTCACGGCCCGCGCCTTTGCCTTTGCCGCCGAACAGGCGCA
>DATHLY010000234.1:0-7225 GCA_035487655.1 Rhizomicrobium sp.
AGCCCCGCGGCGGCGGCCGGCGCCAGCGACCAGTCCAAGGACACGTCCGGCCGCACGGAAGAAACCACCAACTACGAAATCTCCAAGAAGGTCACGACCTCCACGGTCGATGGCGGCGACGTGAAGAAACTTTCCGTGGCCGTGGTCGTGGATGGCTCCGGCGATACCGCCGCCGCCTACAAACCGCGCAGCGCCGACGAGATGGCCAAGATCGGCGCGCTTGTAAGGTCGGCTATGGGTTTCGACCAGGCGCGCGGCGATCAGGTGCAGGTCACCAACATGCAGTTCGCCCGCATGGACGAGACGGCGGCCGGCACGCCCGCGCCCAAGCCCCTGCTCGGACTGGACGGCGCCTATTGGTTCAAGATCATCGAGGCCGCGATCCTCTGCGTAACCGCGCTCTTGATCGGCTTGTTTGTGGCAAGGCCCTTGATCAACCGCACGTTCGCGGCACAAGCCGCGGCCGCCGCCGGCGGCACGACCAGGCTGACCAATGCCTCGCCGGTCGCGGGCAGCCTGCCCGCGCCGGGCGCAACCGGCGCCGCCGGCGCACAGGGCCAGGAGAGCGCCCCGGCGCTTCCGGCGCCCAAATCCAGCATCGATGTCAGCCGCATCGACGGTCAGGTACGCGAATCCTCCATCAAGAAAGTCGGTGAAGTGGTCTCCGCCCATCCCGAAGAGGCGCTGGCGATTATCCGCACCTGGCTGCACCAACCGGTCTAAACCATGTCGAAACTCGCCAAGACCCCGGTCAAGGAAGACATCCGCACTCTCACGGGCGCCGAACGCGCCGCCATCATCATGCTGTCTTTGGGAGAGGATCACTCCCAGAAGATCTGGGAGATGATGGACGAGGAGGAGATCAAGGAAGTCTCCCAGGTGATGTCCAATCTGGGCTCGGTGTCCTCCAACCTGATCGAGAAGTTGCTGGTGGATTTCGTCTCGCAGATGTCGGGCACCGGCTCGCTGATGGGCTCCTACGAATCCACCGAGCGGCTCTTGGCCAACATTTTGCCCCCCGACAGGGTCGGCTCGATCATGGAAGAAATCCGCGGTCCGGCCGGGCGCACCATGTGGGACAAGCTGGCCAATGTGAATGAGACGGTGCTGGCCAATTATCTCAAGAACGAATATCCCCAGACCGTTTCGGTGGTGCTTTCCAAGATCAAGCCGGAACACGCCGCCCGCGTACTGGGCTCCCTGCCCGAGGAATTCGCGCTGGAAGTGGTGCAGCGCATGCTGCGCATGGAAAGCGTGCAGAAGGACATACTGGACAAGGTCGAGCAGACCCTGCGGGTGGAATTCATGTCCAACCTGGCGCGCACCGCCAAGCGCGACGCCCATGAGCAGATGGCGGAAATCTTCAACAATTTCGACCGCCAGACCGAAAGCCGCTTCATCACCGCGCTGGAAGAGCGCAGCCGCGATTCCGCCGAACGGATCAAGGCGCTGATGTTCACCTTCGAGGATTTGGCCAAGCTCGATCCCGGCTCGATCCAGACCCTGTTGCGCAATGTCGAGAAGGACAAGCTGGGCCTGGCGCTCAAGGGCGCCACCGACGGGCTGCGCGATGTCTTCTTCTCCAACATGAGCGAGCGCGCCGGCAAGATTCTGCGCGACGACATGGAGGCCATGGGCCCCGTCCGCCTCAAGGATGTGGATGAAGCCCAGATGCGCATGGTCAATATCGCCAAAGACCTGGCCAACAAGGGTGAGATCATGATCGCCGGCGGCAGTGGCGACGACGAGTTGGTGTACTGATGTCTCCCAAAAATACAAGCGCCCGCAAGTTCACCTTCGACACGGAATTCGCCGGCAGCGAAAATCGCCAGGCGCCCGCGGCACAGGCACGCCAAAAACAGACCCTCACCATCGAGGAACTGGAGAACCTTAAGACCCTTGCCCGGCATGAAGGCGCCAGCGGCGCGCAAATCCGCGCCGCCGAGGCCTTGGAACGCACCATCGCCGCTCTGACCATTTCGGTGCGGGCGGCGCTGGACACCAGCCATGCCGAAATCGAGGCGCTGCGCGACGAAGCCGCGCGGCTGGCCTTGGCTATGGCCAGAAAGATCGCTCCCGCCGCTCTCGCCGCGCTTCCCGCCGGCGATGTCGAAATCGCGCTGCGCCAGGCCATGCACCAGGCCATTGCCGAACCCCGCATCACCTTGCGCGCCGCTCCCGCCGTGATCGAGGCCTTGGAGCCGCGTCTCTCCGATATCGCGCATGAGGAAGGTTATGACGGCCGTGTGCTGATCGCGGCCGATCCCACCATGACCGGCGCGGATTGCCGCATCGAATGGCGCGGCGGCGGCGCCGAGCGCAGCGAACAGACCATTGAAGAGGCGCTTAGCGCCCTTATCGCCCACCGTTTCTCGCACACAGTGAAAGGATAATTGCCATGGCGACCGACAATGTCGATCTGCCCGATCTCAGCCACGAAGGCGGCCCCGGCAGTGCCGCGCTGCTCAACACCAACGGCCCCGCGGAAGCCACGCCGAAACACTCGGCCGCCGACCTGGAAGCAGTGTTCGATGTTCCGGTGACGGTCAGCGCCGTTTTGGGCAAGAGCGGCATGGAAGTCAGCCAGCTGCTCAAGCTCGGTCGCGGCACCATCGTCGAGCTGGACCGCAAGGTGGGCGAAGCCATCGATATCTATGTGAATGACCGCCTGGTCGCCCGCGGCGAAGTCGTGCTGGTCGAAGACCGGTTGGGCATCACCATGACGGAAATCATCAAGGCCGGGTCCGGCTCCTGAAACCTGTTTTTTGAAGGGTAATCGCTATGCGTCTCCTCATTGTCGGCGGACTCCAGGGTCAGCTCGGACTGGCCACCAAAATCGCCATGGACAAGGGGGCGAAAGTCACCCACGCCGCGGACATCGAGCAGGCTCTGGCCAGCTTGCGCGGCGGCGTCGGCGCCGACCTCGTGTTCTGCGATGTCGGCCTGGAAATCGGCGCCTTGGTGCGCGGCCTGGCGGCCGAGCGCATCTGCACGCCGGTTGTGGCCTGCGGCATTGGCACCGATACCCGCCGCGCGGTGGATGCCATCCGCGCCGGCGCCAAGGAGTATCTGCCGCTGCCCGCCGAACCGGAACTGATCGCGGCTGTTCTGGCGGCGGTGGCGGATGAATCCCATCAACTGGTCTATGAAGACGAAGCCATGGCCGCGGTTCTGAGTCTGGCGGACCAGATCGCCGGCAGCGAAGCCTCCATCCTCGTCACCGGGGAAAGCGGGACGGGTAAGGAAGTGCTGGCGCGCTATGTCCACCGCAAGTCGCAGCGCGCCGACAAGCCCTTCATTTCGGTGAACTGCGCCGCCATCCCGGAAAACCTGTTGGAATCAGAACTATTCGGCCATGAGAAAGGCGCCTTCACCGGCGCCATCGCACGCCGCATCGGCAAGTTCGAGGAAGCCAATGGCGGCACCTTGCTGTTGGACGAAATCAGCGAAATGGATGCGCGGTTGCAGGCCAAGCTGCTTCGCGCCATCCAGGAGCGGGAAATCGATCGCGTCGGCGGCACCAAGCCGGTCAAAGTCGACATCCGCATCATCGCCACCTCCAACCGCGATCTGGCGGATGCTGTCAAGCACGGTACCTTTCGCGAAGACCTGCTTTACCGCCTGAATGTCGTCAATCTGCGCCTGCCCGCGCTGCGCGAGCGGCCCAAGGACATCCGCGCTTTGGCGCATCACTTTGCCCGCAAATATGCCGAAGCCAATGGCGTGCCCTATCGCGCGGTCTCCTCCCAGACCGAGCGCCTGCTCCTGTCTCACAGCTGGAGGGGCAATGTCCGCGAGTTGGAAAACACGATCCACCGGGCGGTGCTGCTGGCGAGCGGGGCCGAAATCTCCCCGGAAGCCATCCGCCTGCCGGACGGCACGCAGGTGGGCGCTTCTCTGGCGATCCCGTCACAGAATCCCAGCGTGCAGAGCGCCGTGGTTTCCGCAACCGCCGTCACCCGCTCGCTGGTGGGCCGCACGGTCAGCGATGTCGAGCGCGATCTGATCCTGGACACGCTGGACCACTGCCTTGGCAACCGCACCCATGCCGCCAACATCCTGGGGATCTCCATCCGCACCCTGCGCAACAAGCTCAAGGAATATTCCGACTCCGGATTGAGCATTCCCGGCCATGGCGAACAGCGCCCCTTCGAACAGAAGAAGGCGGGGTAAGGCGGTCCATAGCGACAGCGTATGGACGGCGGATCCTCGCGAACTTAAGTGAGCGGCCGGGCGAAAACACCGGCCAACAGAAAGTGAAGAGCTTTTAATAGATGAGCGACATCGGTACATCAGTTTCTTCGGGCCCTGATTTTTCGCGCGCCAAGATCGCGGACTACATTAGGAAGTCCGATCTAGGCCTGGCGATCGGCATCATGGCCATCCTGGTGGTGCTGATCCTGCCGCTGCCGACCTGGATGCTGGACGTCAGCCTGGCTTTCTCTCTCTCCTTCTCTATTCTGATCCTGATGACCGCGGTGTTCATCCGAAAGCCGCTGGAATTCTCGTCTTTCCCGACCATCTTGCTCATCACGACGATGCTGCGGCTGGCGCTGAACCTGGCCTCGACCCGCCTGATCCTGGGTCATGGCAATGAAGGCACGGCCGCATCCGGCTATGTCATCCAGGCCTTCGGCAATCTGGTGATGCAGGGCAATTTCGTCATCGGCCTGATCGTCTTCGCCATCCTGATCATCGTGAACTTCGTGGTCATCACCAAGGGTTCGGGCCGCATCGCCGAAGTCGCGGCGCGCTTCAGCTTGGACGCGATGCCCGGCAAGCAGATGGCGATCGACGCCGATTTGTCCGCCGGCCTGATTGACGAAAAGGAAGCCAAGGCCCGCCGCAAGACCATCGAGGCGGAATCCAATTTCTTCGGCGCCATGGACGGCGCCAGCAAATTCGTGCGCGGCGACGCCATTGCCGGCCTCTTGATCGTGGTCATCAATATCGTCGGCGGCATCATTATCGGCGTGGCGCAAAAGGGCATGAGCTTCGGCGACGCCACCCACGCCTTCACTCTGCTGACCGTCGGCGACGGGTTGGTGTCTCAGATGCCGGCATTGATCGTCTCCACCGCCGCCGGCCTGATGGTTTCCAAAGCGGGCGTGGAAGGCGCCACCGACAAGGCGCTGATGAGCCAGCTCTCCTTCTATCCGCAAGCACTCGGCATGGCCGCCGCCGTGATGGGCATCGTCGCGGTGTTGCCGGGCATGCCGACATTGGCGTTCGGCGGCCTGTCGCTGGGCACCGGTTCGCTGGCCTATTATGCCTTCAAGCGCAAGGATGCCCGCGCGGCCCGGGTCGCAGCCGAGAGCGCCCAGGCCACGGCCGCGCCCAAGGACGAGCCGATCTCAACCGCACTGGCGCTGGATCTGCTGCGCATCGAACTGGGTTACGGCCTGTTGCCGCTGATCAATGATGTGCAGGGCCACCGCATCACCGACCAGATCAAGGCGCTGCGCCGCCAGCTGGCGCAGGAAATGGGCTTTGTCATGCCGGCTGTGCGCATCCTGGACAATATGCAGTTGGGTGCCAACGAGTACCGCATCCGCATCAAGGAATTCGATTCCGGCAAGGGCGAATTGTTCCCCGGCAGTTTCCTGATCATGGACCCCAAAGGTTTGCCCATCGATTTGCCCGGCACGCCCACAACCGAACCCGCTTTCGGCCTTCCCGCCACCTGGGTCTCCGGCAGCTTGAAGGAGGAAGCCTCCTTCCGCGGCTTCACCGTGGTGGATCCCGGCACGGTGCTGACCACGCATCTGACCGAAGTGCTCAAGAACCATATGGCGGAGCTGCTCTCCTATGCGGAGACCAAGAAGCTGCTGGACGACCTGCCGCCCGAGAACAAGAAGCTGGTGGAAGAATTGATCCCTTCGCAAATTTCGGTCACTGGCGTGCAGCGCGTGCTGCAAACCTTGCTCAGCGAGCGCGTTTCCATCCGCGACCTGCCGGCCATCCTGGAAGGCATCGCCGAAGCGGTCGGCCATACCAAGAATGCGCTCTATATCACCGAGCATGTGCGCGCGCGCCTCGCCCGCCAGCTCTGCCACGCCAATCTCTCGCAAGGCGGCTATCTGCCGCTGGTGGCGCTGTCGCCCGCCTGGGAACAGGCCTTTGCCGAGAGCATTGTGGGCCAAGGCGAGGAACGCCAGCTCGCCATGGCGCCCTCCAAGCTGCAGCAATTCATCCAGCAGGTGCGCGAAGCATTTGACGAAGCCGGCGCCAAGAACGAAGTGGCGGTGCTTCTGACCAGCCCGCAGATCCGTCCCTTCGTCCGCTCCATCATCGAGCGTTTCCGGCCCCAGACGGTGGTGATGAGCCAGAACGAAATCCACGCCTCGGTGCGGCTGCGCACCCTGGGTCAGGTCTAGGGGCAAGAGGAAAGATCGCAAGGCGATGGCCCAGCTCCAAACCGCCAACAATCTGATCGCCTTTCCCCGCGCCGACCTGCGTCACCTTCTGGGCGGGGCCGTGAAGCGTCACCGCCTGCCGGAAGAGCTGGGTCAGGCCCTGGTGCGCGAGGCCGCCAATTTTCCGGAAGTCAGCCCCGACACGGCATTGTCCTGCGCGCTTGCCCGCCGCATGCATCTCGCACCCATCGATTTTGAAAAGGCGCGCGGTATCCTGCTGGTCGGGCCTGCGGGCGCGGGCAAGAGCGCCGTTGCCGCCAAGATTCTGCGTGCCGCCAGCCTTGTCGGCCGCAAGACCGAGCTGACCAGGGCGGATGGCGGATTGGCGCTGTTTCGCACCCGCACCAATCCGCCCGAACTGCTGACCGTCATGGAGGCCGATGGCTTCAATCCGTTGAATTCCCGCGCCGCCAGCGCTTTCAGCGCGCTGGGCGACATTGGCGGGGTGGAAACAATTGGGGTGGTATCGGCCATGAGCGACGCCGAGGATATCGGCGACATCGTCGCCGCCTTCCGCTTCCGCCGGGTGATCATCACCAATATGGACCGTACCCGCCGGCTGGGTGCGGCGCTGGCCGCATCGCTGTCAGGGGCCCGACTTGCCCATGTCACCTACGGTCCTCGCCCGGAGGATGGGCTTCAGATGCTGGAAGCCGGCGCCCTGGCTGCGCAGATGCTGGAAATCGCTTCGCACTAGCCCGCGTCAGTGCTTTTTGCCGGCTCCGGCTTTTCCGCGGTTATCCACCGCAAACGGCCCCGGCCCCATGCCTACCATCAACAGCAAACCGCCGCAGATGGCGAAGTCGCGC
>DATHLY010000235.1:0-3500 GCA_035487655.1 Rhizomicrobium sp.
TTCCCGGCACATCCACCTGAGGCAGGAAACCATGTCCCCTTTCCGGCATATCCGCGCCGGGGAATGGATGTTCGGGCAGCAACCAGCCCCAAAGGTTACCCTCGGGCGCCTTCTGACTGTTGAGCTGCACATAGACATGACCCTGACGCAACGCCGCAAGCTGCTTGCTGTTAAGCGTGAAGCTGCCGGACAGCGCACCGTCCGCCTGTCCATTGAGTTGCAGGTCCAATATGGGTCCGCCCGGTACGCCGATGCCGGCGCCGCTATAAAGCTTGGCGTTGGTCGCCGAGGACGGCAGCGCAGTAAAGCGGCCGCTGACCGTCAGCTTGTTACCGTCCAGAGTCGCGGACACTTGCCCATCGCCCTGCACATTGGCACGCATCGCGCCGTCATAGGCTACCGCGGTCAGCCGGGTGGCATACTTCTGATCGGCGGCATTCGCCGCTCCAGCAATGACAGCAAAAATGATGACAGCAATTGCAGCGGATGGCCGACAGCGCACGCTTCAACTCCGTCAGACGAGGTCTATGCGGAAGACATAGCCACCGAACGGGCTGTTCAGCGGCGGCCATCCCGGCCGCTGATAGGCCGGATTGTCGATCGCCCAACGAGGATGCTCGCCCGCGTCCACGCCATAGAACACGCCGTTATGGATGGCGATGTCGTGCGGATCGCAAGTACCCGGCAAAAATTCCACCAGCTCCGCCACATCGCCGGTCTTGATGTCGTACTTGATCAGCTTAGGCGTGTAGCCTTCATAGTTGGCGACATCGGGCTTTTGCGTGCCTGTCACCTGCCAGAGATAGCCGGTGGCATTGTCATATTCGATGCCATGAATGCGATCCTTTAGGTCGGGCAGCATGGTATGCGGGAACATCCAGTCCACCTGCCAGGTCTTGGGATCGATACGCACCAGCGACTCTAGGCGATTGGAACTGATCCAGAGCTTGCCATTCTGCCAGGCAAGCCCGTGACAGGCACCGCCATTGTCGGCCGGCCCATACGGGATCTGGCGATGGCTGATTTGCTTGCCGGACGTATCGGTCTGGAAAACGCCATTCACCGGCGGTTCGGGATGATTGCGGATCGACACCCCGTTGGCGCCGCTCCAGACGCAGCCATCGCCGAAGGTCATGCCGCTGGTGTTCTGGCTGTTGGTGACCACGGTCTTGAGCAGCTTGCCATTCCAGTCGAGCAGCCATGCCTTTTCCCGGTCTCCGTCATGGCGCTGTTCCTGCACCCAGAAGCCATTGGCAGGGTCGACTGCGATGCCATTGGGCCAGCCTGGCGGCGTCAGGAATAGCGGCGTGGTCTTGGCCTTTCGGGTGGGAATTTTCTTGGGCGGCTCGACGCCGGGACCCCGACCCAGTTCATCGACGCCGGCGGCCCTGGGTGCTTGTGCAAGTGTTGCTGATGCACTCAATCCCAGGCCAAGGCCCGAGGCCAACAATTGCCGCTTGTTCATGGCGTCCCTTTCGCGCGGCATATTCGCCGCGGTCCCTAATTCATGCCGCGTTGCAGCAGCGAAGACGCTTATTCGCGCCCTTTTTTCGAGGCTAACACCGCGCTCCGGTGAGATCAAATATGAAAGCAACTTCTATATCTAAAACCGGCCGGGCTGCGTCATCGGTCTTGCGTGTGATAGGCTTTCGACCACGTCGCCGGGTTCGTCTACTCCGCCCGGGATTTTCTTTGGGGGCCTGAGGTGGAGCAGCCGACAAAACGCCTGACGATATTCCAGATCAATGCGACCGTGGCGGCAGCAGGCGCCTTGGCGCTGTGCGCGGCCTTTGTGATGTCGCGAATACTGCCGGCCATTCTTTGGGCCTTCGTGCTGGCGATCGCCCTATGGCCCACCTTCCAACGCGTGCGGCGATGGAAGTCTGCCCGCTCGTGGCAGCGGATCGGCGCGCCCGCGGCACTGACGCTTTTGATCGGAATATTGGTCGCCGCTCCCGTCGGACTTGCCGCCATCGAGATTGTTCGGGAGGCCGACTCCTTTTTGACCTGGATCAACGAAGCGCGGCTTCATGGGATGCCATTGCCGGCCGCTCTCGCGCAACTGCCCTGGGTCGGCGATTATGCCTCGTCCTGGTGGCAAAGCAATCTCGCAACGCCGGAAGCCGCCGCAGTCTTTTTTGGCGGCGTCAGCCCAAGAGGCCTTCTGGGTCTAACGCGCAATTTGGGACCGGAAATTTTCCACCGCGCGCTGCTGTTTGCCATCACGCTGCTGACATTGTTTTTCCTATTCCGGGACGGAGAAGCCTTGGGTGAACAGGCGCTTCCGATCGCGGAAAAGGCGTTCGGACCGCGAAGCGGGCCCATTGCCCACCATGTCGTCGATGCCATCCACGGTACGGTTGATGGCCTTGTGCTGGTAGGCTTTGCCGAAGGCCTTGTGATCGGCGTCAGCTATGTCGTGACCGGCGTGCCCCACTCCATCGCCTTCGCCATCGCAACCAGCATTGTCGCGGCAATCCCCTTCGGTGCACCGCTGGTCTTTTGCCTGGCCGCCCTGCTTCTGTTCGGGTTGGGAAAGGTCTTGGCCGGCATTGGCGTTGCGCTGTTCGGTTTTCTGGTCGTGTTCGTGGTGGACCATTTCATTCGCCCGTTTGTGATCGGCGGCGCCACGCAGATACCCTTCCTTCTGGTCCTGCTGGGAATCCTGGGTGGATTGTCGTCGCTGGGGCTGGTGGGGCTGTTTGTCGGACCGGCACTGATGGCCATATTCATGGCCATTTGGCGCGACCTGACCGTGCAAGCGGCTGAAGGCTAGCGGGGTCGCTGAAACGCGCTGCCCACAAACCCGGCGCAAACGGCCAAGGCAATGACCAGGGCAAGCAGGTTCCATAACGGTGATCCTTCGCCGTTCGCCAGCTTGGCCAAGGCAATGTAACAGCCTGTCAATGCCAATAAACCCATCGTGCCGAGCAGCAGGCGGGAGCCCAAAGAGAGATCTTGCCGGCTCATGATGATCAATCCACCCGGTTCGTTTGCGCGCGCCAGTCCTTGATCATGGAAATGGCGACTTTTTGGCCGCCACGGACCCCCACTTGCTGTAGGAGGCCGCCCATCATTGCTCCGCGACTTTGTCGGATTGGCTCCATCCGCCGCCGAGCGCCTGAAAAAGGGCGGCGCTGTCGGCCAGCCGATTGGCGCGTGCCGCAATGCTCGCCATCCGTGTTTGCAGATAGGCAGCTTGCGCGGCCAGCAACGGCAAGCGGCTTATCTGTCCCACGGACTGCTGCTGCTGCGCCAAAGAAAGGCTCCGCGCCGCCGCCTTTTCCGCTGCCTCTGCGGATTGCTGGGCGGAGAGATCGCTTTCAATCGCCGCCAGTGTATCGGCCACGTCCTGAAAGGCCCGCAGAACCGTGCCGCGATATAGGAAGGAGGCTTGCTCCAACGTGGCTTCCGCCGCGCGCTTGCGGTGCAAAAGCGTGCCGCCGTCGAAAATCGGCTGGGTGAGCGACCCGCCTAGTGCCCAGAATCCACTTCCGGCA
>DATHLY010000236.1:0-3864 GCA_035487655.1 Rhizomicrobium sp.
GGCAGAAGCGCGGCGGCCTGATGCAGCGCTTCGATCGAGAGATTGGCGCCGGGCGCGATCACACTGCCGTCGAAAGCGCCATCCTCCGACACGATGTCGAAATTGGTGGCGGTGCCAAAATCCACCACGATTGCTGCACCCTTGTAGCGGTCATGCGCCGCCACCGTGTTGCACAACCGGTCCGCGCCCACCGTTTCGGGCCGGTCGACCTTGGGCTTTGGCCCCAGGTCCAGCGCCGGGTCGCCGACAAGAAGAGGTTCGGTCTTGAGATACTTTCGACAAAGATCGCGCAAGTCGAACAACACAGCCGGCACAACCGTGGCGATGATCGCCGCCTTGAGGTCGTCGAAGGACAGGCCTTCCAGCGCCAGCAATTGGCTCAGCCAAACCGCATATTCATCAGAGGTACGCGACACCTGGGTCACGGCCCGCCATTGGGCGCGCATCTTTTCGCCCTCATAAAGGGCAAAGACGATGTTGGTATTGCCGGCGTCGATGGCGAGCAGCATCAAAAGAACACCTCGCCGGCGGTGATGGCGCTCACCTTGCCCTGTTCGTTGAGCAACAGCGCCCCGGCCTCGTCGATGCCTTCGAACAGGCCAAAGCGGGTTTCATGGCTCGCAAGCCGCGCGCGGATGGGGGCGCCAAGCCCGCTGGCTCGTGTCAGCCAATCAGCGCGCACGATATCAAAACCGTCCTTCATCCAGACATCATACCAATGGCCAAAGCAGGTCGCGAGGACGCCGATTGTGTCCTGTGGTGATGGCGGCGCAATGCCCAGTTGCGCCAATGACGTGGCTGGGAATTCGGTGCCTTCGGGGAAATTCGCTAAATTCATGCCGATGCCGATGGCCAGCCAAGGCCCGGTTGGATCACCACCGCTTTCCAGCAAGATGCCGGCGAGCTTTTCTCCGTTGGCCAGCACGTCATTGGGCCATTTGACAGTAACCGCGGCGGACGGCGCGAAATGGGTTGCGGTTTCAGCCGTCGCCAAGGCAGCGACAAAGGACAACTGCCCGATGACGGAAGCCGGCGCCCTGGGGCGCACCAGCAAGGTAGCGGCGAGATTGCCTTCGCCGCTGTCCCAGGCTCGGCCCCGGCGGCCGCGGCCGGCCGTTTGGCGCGTGGCGGTGATCCAGACCGGTCCCGGCTCTCCCGTTTCCGCCAGCCGGCGCGCTTCACTGTTGGTGGAATCCAGTTCTTCAACCTGGAGTCTGCCATAGCCCTTGGGCCAAGAGATCAAGGAAGCAGCGCCTTCGCGGCAGCATCGGCGGCGTTGAGGACAGGCGAGGCGGCGAAGATGAACAACAGCGCCACCGCGCCCGAAAGCACCATGATGGCGCGCGAACCCAGGCCCGCCTGACCGTCCAGCGCGTCCGCCGGTTCGTCAAAGAACATCACCTTCACCAGACGCAGGTAATAGACCAGGCCTATGGCGCTGGCGAGCACGCCCAGGATGGCGGGCCACACCAGCCCGGCCTGGATGGCGGCCAGGAAGACATAGAATTTGGCGAAGAAGCCGGCCAGCGGCGGCAAGCCTGCCAGGCTGAGGAACAGCATGGAGAACAGCACCGCCAGTTTGAGATCGGTGCGCGCCAGGCCGGCAAGATCGGAAATTCCCTCCACCGCCTTACCGCCGCGCCGCATCGCCTGGATGCAGGCGAACACGCCCAGATTGGTGGCGACATAGATGGCGAGATAGATCAGCACACCCCGCGCGCCCAAGGCCGTGCCCGCCGCCAGGCCCAGCAGCGCATAGCCCATATGACCGATGGAGCTGTAGGCCATCAGCCGCTTGACGTTGCGCTGGCCGATGGCCGCGATGGCGCCCAAGGCCATCGAGAGTACCGAGATGAAGACGATGATCTGCCGCCATTGATGAATCAGGTCGGGGAACGGAGTCAGGATGGCGCGCAGGAACAGGCACATCGCCGCGACCTTGGCGGCGGTGGCGAAATAGGCGACGACCGGCGTGGGTGCGCCCTCATAAACGTCGGGCGTCCACATATGGAAAGGCACGGCGGACACCTTGAACGCCAGGCCCGCGATCAGGAAGACGATGCCGAAGATCACGCCCAGGCCGGCCGTGCCCGCATGTGTCACCCCTGCTACGGCGGCGAATTGGGTGGTGCCAGTGAAGCCGTAGACCAGCGAGATGCCGTAGAGCATCATCCCCGACGACAGAGCTCCCAGCACGAAATATTTGAGCCCGGCTTCGGTGGAGCGCAGATGGTCGCGGTTGAAGGCGGCCAGCACATAAAGCGCCAGGGATTGCAGCTCCAGCCCCATATAGAGCGACAGGAAACTGGCCGAAGACACCATCAGCATCATGCCCAAGGTGGCCAAGAGCATCAGCACCGGCAGCTCGAAGCGCGACAGCTTGATGTCGGAGAAGAACTCGTCCGCCAGCAGGATGGAGAATGCCGCTCCGCTCAAAATCAATATCTTGGCGAAACGCGAGAAGCCGTCGGCGACAAAGGCATTGTGGAAGGCAAAGGCCTGATCGGGGCCCGTCACGGTGGCCGCGCCCGCCACGACCAGCAGCGCCACGGCGCCCCAGCTGATGACAGGCGCGCTTCTCTCGCCTGCGATGGCGCCAGCCAACAGCAGCGCCATCGCCCCGACCGCCAGGATCAGTTCGGGCAGGAGGACCAGAAGATCGGCTTGCAGGTTCACCGGTCCGCTCCCTTGTTCAATTGGGCGAGTTTGTGGGCATGCTCCAGCGCCAAGGCAGCCTGATTGTCACGCACCAGCTTGGCCACGGCGGGCGTGGTCACGTCCAGCACCGGCTTGGGATAGAAGCCCATGGCGATGGTGACCACCACCAGCGGCACTAAGATGGCGACTTCGCGCGCCGTGAGGTCCTGAATGGCTTGCAGCGACGGTTTGACCAGGGCGCCGAAGATGATGCGGCGATAGAGGAATAGCGCGTAAGCCGCCGACAGGATCACCCCGGTGGCGGAGAAGATGGCGAGCCAGCTGTTGTGCAGGAAAGCACCCAGCATGGTGAGAAATTCGCCGATGAATCCGGCGGTACCCGGCAAGCCGACATTGGCAAGGGTGAAGACCATGAAGCAGGCGGCGTAGACCGGCATGCGGTTCACCAGCCCGCCATAGGCCGAAATCTCGCGGGTGTGCATGCGGTCATAGACCACGCCAACGCAGAGAAACAGCGCGCCCGATACCACGCCATGCGACAACATCTGGAAGATGCCGCCCTCCACGCCCTGATGTGTGACCGTGAAGATGCCCATGGTGACAAAGCCCATATGCGCCACCGAGGAATAGGCGATCAGCTTCTTCATGTCCTCCTGCGCCAGGGCTACCAGGGAGGTGTAGATGATGGCGACGATGGAAAGCGTGAAGACCAGTGGCGCGAACATTTCGGACGCAGCCGGGAACATGGGCAGCGAGAAGCGCAGGAAACCGTATCCGCCCATCTTCAAGAGAATGGCCGCCAGGATGACGGAGCCGGCGGTGGGCGCCTCGACATGGGCATCCGGCAGCCAGGTATGGACCGGCCACATTGGCATCTTGACCGCGAAGCTGGCGAAGAAAGCCAGCCACAGCCAGGTCTGCATGGCGGCCGGGAAGTGTGCGTTCGAAAGCAGGACAGCGATGTCGCTGGTGCCGGCATACCAATACATGCTCATGATCGCGAGCAGCATCAGCACCGAGCCGGTAAAGGTGTAGAGGAAGAACTTGAAGCTGGCATAGACGCGCCGCTTGCCGCCCCAGATGCCGATGATCAGGAACATCGGAATCAGGCCGCCTTCGAACAACACATAGAACAGCACCAGGTCGAGGGCGCAGAACACCCCGATCATCATGGTCTCCAACACCAGGAAGGCGACCATATATTCG
>DATHLY010000237.1:0-10067 GCA_035487655.1 Rhizomicrobium sp.
AACAGAGGCGGCACGGCAAGCCCCACCGGGAGCAAGACCAAATAGGGACGGCACGTGATGTTTTCCGCATCGCCGTCCGGGTCGGTCGCGTGAGGTGGGTGGCGACACCCATCCCAGAGGAATGGTCACCCCTTCGCTAGAAGGACAGAACCCGGCTTACAGGCCGTCTGACAATTTTGCCAATATTGACCCCCATCCGTCACAGCTCGGGTCGGCTTCGCCGACACCTCGCTGCGACACCTTCCCCCTTTCTGGCGCTTCGCGCCGAAGGGGGAAGGGGGCTGTCGGACGAGGCACGTCGCGCCGCGGTGTGCGGCGCTCGAGACTGAATTTCTTTTGGCGATTCTCATCAGCTTCGCTCGGCAAGCAACTCCAGCGTCGCAGCATCCGCTTTGCCGCCAAAGTATTTTTCCAGCAGATCGCGGAACAGCGTCTCTTCCGGAGCGGCTTGCGCGAACAAGGTCAGGCACGAGCGGAATTTGTGATCATCGGGCGAACGGAAAATCTCATGCGCGCTCAGCCCCTCGACCGCCATCACCGCCTGGCAGCATTCGCGTAAGCGTGCACCCAGTACCGGATGCGCCAAATATTCGCGCGCTTCCTCCACCGACTGGATCGCATAGCTATGCGACATGGCGCTGTGGCCCAGGCCGGCAATTTGCGGAAAGACGTACCACATCCAGTGCGATTGCTTGTGGCCGCGCTTTAGCTCCCCCAGCGCCCGCGGGTATATGGACGCTTGCGCCTTGATGTACCGCTCCAGCGTCAAACGCCCGCCTTCTTGGCAGGCACTTCGCCGATGGCGGCCCAATCCTTGTCCTGCCAGCCCCAGGCGATCGCCTGGTCATACTGTTCTTTCAGCAGTTCGGCGGTGGGCATGGTCATGCGCAAACTTTCGGCGGCGGCGCGCGCCAGGTTGACGTCCTTCAACCCCAGGGTAAGCGCAAAGCCAGCCGGCTCATATTCCCTATTCAGGATCATGGTTCCGTAGTTCTTGAACACCGCGCCGGTGAACAGCCGCCCGCTCAGCACATCGTGAAACAGAGCAGGGTCCACGCCACCCTTGCGCAACAGGGCAAAGGCTTCGCCGGTCGCTTCCAACTCGCTGGCGATCATGAAGTTGCCGGCGATCTTGAACAGATTGGCCTTTTCGGGCGCATCAAGCGGCACGGTGCGGGCGCCGATCTTGTCGAAGGCAGGCTGCATGGTCTTCAGCGCCGCGAAGTCGCCGCCCGCCACCAGCACCAGCTGCGCCGATTCTGCCATTTCGGGGCGGCCGAACACCGGCGCGGAAATATAGGACAGGCCGCATTTGTGATGCGCCGCCGCCAATTCCCTGGCAAAGGCGACCGAGATGGTGGCCAGATTCACATGGATCAGGCCTTTGGCGGCTTTTTCCAGCAAAGGTCCCGCCAGACCCAGATCACGCATCACTGCGTCATTGGAAAGCATGGAGAAAACTGCATCGCCCCTGAGCGCGTCTTCCGGTGTGCGGGCGGCGGAAGCGCCCTTGGCCACCAACGCCTGCACGGGCTCCTGCGAGCGGTTCCACACTGTCACGCTGTGGCCCGCCTTGAGCAGGTTGGCCGCGACGTGATGGCCCATGCGGCCCAGGCCGATAAATCCGATTTTCATGCTGTCCTCCGTTTGCGGGCCGCGAGAAAAACCGCGGGCGCGGCCGATGTCCAGCAGCTCGAATCATCGGCAAGTTGCAACAGGCAGGAAAGTATCTCGCCAGTCGGGCAGATCAACTTTAGGTTGTATTCCGTCGAGGATCGTTAACCTCCCATTTACGGGTCTGACCACAGTATTACCATGTTCGTTAATTGTTCCCCCGGACTCCAGCGCTAGGGGGCTCAAACATGAACGACACAAGCCAAGCCCCTATAATATTTGGGTTTTTGGTTTGACGGGACATTCAGTCCCATGATATCCCATATCGTCCCAAAGGGCCCACGGCCCGCCGGACCGCTTGGCCGCTTTGGCTGCGCGAATGGCACATAGGGGGAGGGGGTATCAGGCGCAATGTCCGGGTTGGTCCAGCCGTTCATTTCAACGGTACCAGGGTCGCTCGACAGCAAGGGGCGGGTGTGCATTCCCGCGACCCATCGCCATCTCCTGGTCGCGCAGAACACCACCGGCGTTTATGTCTGCCCCAGCTTCATCGATCCGGCGCTGGATGCGTTCGGCCAGGATCTTCTGGACCGCATCAATGCGCGCCTCGCCGATCAGGATGCCTTCTTCTCCGCGAATTTCGACGACGAAGCCACCGCGCTGATCGCGCGCACCCAGTCCTTGCCGATCGACGAGAATGGCCGCGTGCGCCTGCCCGACGTGCTGATCGCGCATGCGGGATTGAAGGACAAGGTTGTCTTCGTCGGCAAGGCGCAAAAATTCCAAATCTGGGATGCCGAACGTTACGCACCCATCGAAGCCGAAGCGCTGGCGCGCGTGAAGGCCAGGATGGAACGCGCCCGCAATGGGGAAACCTCATGAGCGGACATGTCCCTGTGATGCTGGCGGAAGTTCTGGAAACGCTGAGCCCCCGCGACGGCGCGCATTATGTGGACGGTACCTTTGGCGGCGGCGGTTATGCCAGCGCAATTCTGGAAGCCGCCGATTGCCGCGTGCTGGGCATCGACCGCGATCCCGCCGCGATCGCGCGCGGCCAAGCGCTGGTGCAGCGTTTTGGCGGCCGATTGACTCTGGTGCAGGGCGAATTCTCCCGCATGGGGGAATTCACCCTGGCAATCGATGGCGTGGTGTTGGATCTTGGCGTGTCGTCGTTTCAGTTTGACGAACCGGCGCGCGGTTTTTCCTTCCGCGAAGACGGTCCTTTGGACATGCGGATGAGTCTATCCGGCGAAAGCGCCGCCGATATCGTCAATGGCACCGACGAGCGCACGCTGTCCCAAATCATCGCCCGCTATGGCGAGGAAAAGAATGCCAGGCGTATCGCGCGCGCCATCACCGCCGCGCGTCCTGTTACCGGAACAGCGCAGCTGGCCGCCATCGTGTCCGAGGCGCAGGGTCCGGCCGCGCTGCGTCATGCCATTCATCCCGCCACCCGCACGTTCCAGGCCTTGCGCATCCATGTGAATGACGAGCTGGGTGAGTTGGAGCGCGGGCTGGAAGCGGCGCTCGACATCTTGAAGCCACAGGGCCGTCTGGTGGTGGTTTCGTTCCACAGCCTGGAAGACCGCATGGTCAAACGCTTCCTTACCGAACGTTCCACCAGCGCGCCGCGCGCTTCGCGCCATGCTCCGGTGAGCACAGCGTCGCGCAAGGCGGCATTTCGGCTTCTGCCCCGCCGCCTGCCTTCGGCGGAGGAAATCGCATCCAATCCAAGGTCCCGGTCCGCGAAGCTGCGCGCCGGCATCAAACTGGCGGCATAGGAGATAGACATGGTTCGCATCCTGAACTTCTTCTGCGTGGCGTTGATGGGCTTTTCGATCCTGGCGCTCTATCACGTGTCGGAAAAGGCTCGCGTCGCTCATATGGAGCTGAACCAGGTCAATGCCAAGATTGCCCAGGAGCGCGGCGCCATCGGCGTGCTGGAAACCGAATGGCAGCATGTGGCCTCTCCCGACCGCGTCCAGCAATTGGCCCAGACCAAGCTTGGCATGGCCGACAGTTCCTCGGCCCAGTTGAGCTCCTTCGAGCAATTGCCGCGCCGCGGCACCGATCCGGCACCGCTCAACAACACCCCCGTACACAATGCCAGCGCCCAGATTCCGGCGCCGGCGCCAACTCCCGATTCCGGCATGTGAGGATATGAACGAGGCTCCCACTGTCTTTCAGCGGCGCATCGTTATCGGAGCGGTTCTTTGTGTCGCCGCTTTCGCGCTGGTGGGAATCCGTCTGGTCCATGTCACGCTGCTGAAATCTTTGGACGCGGGCCGCGCCGCGACAACGATTGTGGCGCGCGCCGATTTGACCGACCGCAATGGCGAACTGCTCGCCCGCGATCTTCCGGTCAAGGATCTCTATGCACGCCCCCAGGTATTCTGGGACAAGGAGGAAGCGGCGCGGGAATTGTCGCGCGCCACTGGTGCCGATGAGCGCCGGCTGTTGACGGGATTCAACAACGCCAAACATCCCTATGTGTTGATCGCCAGGCAGATCACGCCCGACGCCGAGGCAAAAGTGATGCATCTGGGCTTGCCGGGGCTTGAGTTCGAGCCCGGCGGCAAGCGTTATTATCCCGACGGCCGCAATGCCGCGCAGGTCGTGGGCGTCACCGATCCCGACAACAACGGCGTCAGCGGGCTGGAATTGGGGCTGCAAAAGGAAATTTGCGCCGCGGTGGGCGGCAAGGTCACCACCTCAATCGACATGCGCGTGCAATACATCCTGGCGCATGAAGTGGAACAGGCGCGCAAGACCTTCAGAGCGCAGGCCGCCGGCGGCATGGTGATGGATGTGAACACCGGCGAAGTGCTGGGCATGGTGTCAGTCCCCAACTTCGATCCCAATCAGCGCAAGTTGGAGGACGGCGATTCCGCCAAGAACATCGTGGCGCAGGATGTCTATGAGCTGGGCTCGGTGTTCAAGATCTTCAGCTTTTCCCTGGCGCTCGAAGATCACACCCTGAGAAGCCTGGACGAGGTTTTCAATATCGGCCAAGTCTACAGGATCGGCAAACACGCGATCCATGAAGCCGAACATATGCCCGCCACCTTGGCGGCGCGCGATATCCTGGCGCAATCCTCCAACATCGGCACCCTGCAGATCGCGTTGCGCTCCGGGCCAGCGCGGCAGCGCGAATTCCTCACCCATATGGGCCTGCTTAAGCCCATCAAAACGGATTTGCCGGAAACCGCGCGACCACTTTATCCCGCCAGCAACTGGGGCCAGATTGAGACGGCGACCATCGGCTTTGGGCAAGGCATCTCGGTTTCGCCTTTGAGCTTTGTCGCCGCCGCCGCCTCGGTCGTGAATGGCGGCCGGCGCATCACACCGACCTTCCTGAAGCAGACGGCGAGCGACCTGCGCGGCGAGCAAGTCATCAAGCCCGAGACCAGCGAAGAGATGCGCAATCTGCTGCGCTATGTGGTGACCGACGGTTCGGGCAAGAAAGCCGACATTCCCGGCTATGACGTGGGCGGCAAGACCGGTTCGGCCCAGGTGCCCGGTCCGCATGGTCGCTATATTCCCCATGCGCTGCGCACCAGCTTCTACGGCGTCTTTCCGGTGCACGATCCGCGCTATGTCGTTTTTATCCTGCTTGATCAACCGCACGGTACCAAGGAGACGGCTGGCTTTGCCTTGGCCGGCTGGACGGCTGCCCCCACCGTGGGCCGGGTGATCCAGCGCATCGCGCCGCTTCTGGGCGTGCCCAACATTCCCGAGCCTACCAAACTGGCTTCCGGTGAGTAGCCCCTCAATGACGCCACATTCGGATTCTAGCATGGGACAAAGAGGCGGAAACGCCGCCATGTTGGGCATGAAGACTCTCTCCGGGCTTGCATTGACAGGCCTGGCCAGTGACAGCCGCAAGGTGAAGCCTGGATATCTGTTCGCGGCCTTGTCAGGGACAAAGACCGACGGCGCGCGCTTTGTGAAGGACGCGGTGGCGCGCGGCGCGGTGGCGGTGATGGGTCCGCCGTCGCTTGCCGGCGATGTTGCGGCGCTGGGCGTGCGGTTTATTCCGGAAGACAATCCCCGCGCCGGATTGGCACGCTATGCGGCCGCCTTCTTCGCCGCTCAGCCCACGATCGTCGCCGCTGTCACCGGCACCAAGGGCAAGTCCTCCATTGTCGCTTTCCTGCGCGAGATCTGGACGGCGCTGGGAAAACCGGCGGCAAGTTTGGGCACGGTGGGCGTAGTAGGGCCGAAAGGCGAATTCCCGCTTTCCCACACCACGCCCGATCCGGTGGAGATCCACGAACTGCTGGCGAGGCTGAAGCAGGAGGGCGTGGACCACCTCGCCATCGAGGCGTCGAGCCACGGCCTGGATCAGCACCGGCTGGATGGCGTGAAGATTGCCGGTTGCGGCTTCACCAATATCACCCGAGACCATATGGATTATCATCCCACCTTCGACGCCTACTTGGCCGCCAAGCTGCGGCTGTTCACCGAGCTGGTTCAGGATGGCGGCGTCGCGGTGGTCAATGCCGATGCGGCTCATGCCGAGCGTTTCATCGAGGTCGCCCTCGCGCGCGGGTTGAAATTGATCACGGTCGGCCGCAAGGGTGGGACCATCCATCTCGACCGGCGGGAGGATCGCGGCGGCGCCCAGGCGCTGACGCTGCATTGCCAGGGTAGGATTTTTTACGTCGATCTGCCCCAGGCCGGCGAATTCCAGGCCTCCAATGCGCTGGTCGCCGCCGGCTTGGCGATTGGTCTTGGCGAGGATGCCGGCAAGGTGTTCGCGGCGCTGGAACATCTCAAAGGTGCGCCGGGCCGCATGGAGAAAGTGGCCTTCGCCGCCAGCGGCGCGCCGATCTATGTCGATTATGCCCACACGCCGGACAGCTTGGAAAAGATATTGGAAGCTCTGCGCCCGCACACCGCCAACCGCCTGCATGTGGTGTTCGGCTGCGGCGGCGACCGCGACAAGGGCAAGCGCCCTTTGATGGGCGCTGTCGCTGTGAAGTTGGCCGATGATGTGATTGTCACCGATGATAATCCCCGCAGCGAAGACCCGGCGGTCATCCGCAACGAGATATTGGTGGCCGCGAAGGGCGCCCGCGAGATCGGCGATCGCGCGGAGGCCATTCGCACGGCGGTGGCGGCGCTGAAGGCCGGCGATGTGTTGGTGTTGGCCGGCAAGGGTCATGAGACCGGTCAATATGTGAAGGGTGAGGTCTATCCCTTCTCCGACCGCGAGCAGGCGATTCAAGCGGCCGTCGCTTTGGGAGGGCGCGCAGCATGACGCTGTGGACCCATTTGGAGGCCGAAGCGGCGACCCTGGGCAAAGCGAGCCGCGCCTTTCACGTGAACGGCATCTCCATCGACACCCGCACCTTGAAGGAAGGCGACCTGTTTGTGGCCCTGCAGGGCGACAATCGCGACGGCCATGACTTTGTGCGCGCGGCTTTCGATGCCAAGGCGGGTGCTGCGATGGTGGCGCGCGCGCCCGGTGATGCCCCCAATAATAACAATGGTCCCCTGCTGACCGTCGGCCACACCCAACGCGGATTGGAGGATTTGGCGCGGGCGGCGCGCGCCCGCAGCCATGCAAAGATTTTGGCGGTCACCGGCAGCGCCGGAAAAACCACGACCAAGGAAATCCTGCTTCTGGCCTTCCATGCGCTGGGCCGTACCCACGCCTCAGCGGCTTCCTACAACAATCACTGGGGTGTGCCGCTCAGTCTTGCCTCCCTGCCACGCGATGCCGAATACGGCGTCTTTGAGGTGGGCATGAACCATTTCGGCGAGTTGCGAAATTTGGTGTCTTTTGTGAAGCCGCATGTCGCGCTCATCACCACCATCGCGCCGGCGCATCTGGAATTTTTCGGTGCTTGTGAGGCCATCGCCGATGCCAAGTCGGAGATATTCGAAGGCCTGTTGCCGGGCGGCGCGGCGCTGATTCCCGCCGACAATCCTTACGCCGAGCGCCTGAAAGCCCGCGCGCGGCAGGCGCAGGTGTCGCGCATCGTCAGCTTTGGCGAAACGGGCGACGCCAAATTGATCTCGTTTACCGCCGAGGGCGATGGCATGCGGGTCAAGGCCGACATACTGGGTCGCGTCGTGGATTGCCATGTCGGCGCGCCCGGCGTCCATATTGCCCAGAATGTGACGGGCGCGCTGGCCGCCGTGGCCGTGCTGGACGGCGATGTGTTGAACGCAGCTGCGGCGTTGAGGAATTTCAAGCCCCTGAAAGGTCGGGGTGCGCGCTTTGAAGCAGCCGGCATCCAGGTGATCGACGAAAGCTACAACGCCAATCCGGCCTCCATGGCGGCGGCCTTGGCGCTGTTGGGCAACGCAAAAGGCCGAAAGGTCGCGGTGCTGGGCGACATGCTGGAAATGGGCGAGGGCGGTATCGCCCATCATGCCGGGCTGGCGACGCCCATCGATGCCAATCGCGTAGACATGGTGTTCGCCAGCGGCGCGCAAATGAAGGCGCTATGGGAGGCGTTGCCGCCCAAACGCCGCGGTGCCTATGCCGAAACCTCCGCCGGACTCCTGCCAAAAGTCCTGGCCGCGTTGAAGGCGGGCGATACGGTTCTGGTGAAAGGCTCCAACGGGGCGAAGATGTCGGTGATCGTCGATGCCTTAAAGGCGGGAGCGGCCTAGATGCTCTATTATCTCTCGCTTCTCACCCACACCGATCAACTGGCTTTCTTCCGGCTGTTCAAATATCTCACCTTCCGTTCGGTGGGAGCGGTGGTGACGGCGCTGCTGCTCGCTTTTCTGCTCAACCCCATGCTGATCAGTTGGCTGAAGGTGAAGCAGGGCAAGGGTCAGCCCATCCGCAGCGACGGTCCCCAGCGCCATATCATCGAAAAAGCCGGCACGCCCACCATGGGCGGGCTTTTGATCTTGATTCCATGGGTTGGGTCAACGCTGCTATGGGCCAGCCTGTCCAACCGCTATGTCTGGATCGCGCTGCTGGTAACGGCGAGCTATGGCCTGCTGGGCTTTTTGGATGACTATTATAAAGTAACCAAGCGCACCTCGGACGGGCTTTCCAGCCGTTCCCGACTGTTGATCGAGTTTGTGGTCGCCGCGCTCGCCACCTGGCTGATCATGCAGTCCGAAACTCAGGCGCTGTCAGGCGTGCTGGCGGTTCCCTTCATCAAGACGGCGCTTTTGCCGTTGGGCCTGTTCTTTGTGGCCGTGGGCGTGTTCGTCATCGCGGGCGCCGCCAATGCGGTCAACTTCACCGACGGGTTGGATGGACTGGCAATCGTGCCGGTGATGATCGCCGCTGCCACCTTCACCTTGATCGTCTATCTGGTCGGCAACGAGAGATTCTCCGGCTATCTGCAGATTCCCTATATCGAATATTCCGGCGAGCTGGCGGTATTCCTGGCGGCCCTGGTCGGCGCCGGTTTGGGCTTTCTTTGGTACAACGCGCCACCTGCCGCCATCTTCATGGGCGATACCGGTTCGCTCCCGCTTGGTGGAGCCTTGGGCGTGGTGGCGGTCGCGGTGAAGCACGAGATTGTGCTGGGCCTGGTGGGCGGGCTCTTTGTCGTCGAAACCGTTTCGGTCATCGTGCAGGTGATCTCCTTCAAGCTCACCGGCAAGCGCGTGTTCCGCATGGCGCCCATCCATCATCATTATGAGCAGCTGGGCTGGACCGAGCCCACCATCGTCATCCGCTTCTGGATTGTGGCCGTGGTTTTGGCATTGCTCGGCCTCGCCACCTTGAAGATCCGGTGAGGCGATGATCCCCAGCCGCTATTATGCCAACAAGACGGTCGCCATCTTCGGTCTCGCCCGCACGGGGCTGGGCGCGGTGCGCGCGCTGGTGGCTGGCGGCACCAAGGTCATCGCCTGGGACGACAACAGCCAGGCCCGCGACCTGGGCGGCCAGGAAGGCGCCGAATTGATGCCCTGGCGGGAATGGCCGTGGGAATCCATTGCCGCACTGATCCTGTCGCCCGGCGTGCCGCTCACCCATCCCGCGCCGCATGGCGTGGTGGAGCATGCCAATCGCGCCCGGGTGCCGGTGATCGGAGACGTCGAGCTCTTCGCCCATGAAATCCGCACTTCTGCGGACCAGCCTGGAAAGGCGCCTGTGATCGCCATCACCGGCACCAACGGCAAGTCCACGACCACCGCTTTGGTGGGACACATATTGAATCAATGCGGCTTCAACGCCCAGATCGGCGGCAATATCGGCAAGTCGGTTCTGGAACTGGCGCCGCCTTCGGCCAAGACCATTTATGTGCTGGAAATGTCCAGCTTCCAGATCGATCTCACACCCGGATTGAAGCCGGATGTGGGCGTGCTTTCCAACCTGTCGCCCGACCATATCGACCGTCACGGTACGATGGAGAATTACGCCGCCATCAAGGCGCGGTTGATGCGCCAGACGGCGCGGGACGGCCAGGTGGTGATCGGCGTGGATGACAGTCAATCCTCCGCCATCTTCACCCAGCTGTCGGCTTCGG
>DATHLY010000238.1:0-13920 GCA_035487655.1 Rhizomicrobium sp.
CTGGCTGGCAAAGGCAACCAGAATCCTGCCACCGGGCCTCAAGCCTTTATTGGAGAGCGTCCTTCGAAACAGGGAACCGAGGTCCATGCGGGCCCGTATCACAGGGCGGGTGGTCCAGGCAAACCCTGGCTTTTCAATCGGTTTTCCGATCCTTCGGCATCTGTCCACCAGCGCGCCGGAACTTTCATGCGCCCTGGAACCCGGCTTGCGCGTTGTAGCAAACGGACACAAGCGGAGAGTTTGGAATGCACGCCAATATCATCATGATCCAGCCGCTGGCCGCGCTGCTGTTCGGAATCCTGATTCTGATCCTGCCAAAGCTGTTGAATTACCTGATCGCCCTTTATTTGATTCTCATCGGGCTGATCGGACTGTTCCCTCATTTGTTCACCGTCACCACCGCCACATAGGAGCGATGCCATGACCACCCATATTCACGGTCAAAAGCCGCACGAAAAAATGCCCGAGCATCTCTCCACCAGCAAAAAGGCCGAGACCAAGGAAGATAAAATCGACGCTCAGATGGCGGACTCCTTTCCCGCCAGCGACCCGCCTTCCTATTCGGGCGGCAATCACATCGTCGGCGCGCCGACGGGCCGCGAAAGCGATTCCCCTGCGTCCGATCACCCCGATGTTGTGAAGGCCGAGAAGCAGGCCAAAACCCGGAACGCGCCCAAAAAGCACTGACCCCTGGTCGGTTGCAATTGCATAAAAAGCGCGCGGCTGTTTTGACGCCGCATTAATCCGGCGACTCTTAGGCTGCTCCTGCTGGGGGCGGCAACCCAAAGGAGCCGCCCATGAAAGACTTTAAAGACGCAACCGACAACAGTGCCGCTCGGCATTCGGACAGACGCGCGATAGACCGCGTCATCCCACCCGAAGGCGGCATTGTGGTGCCGTTTCAACTGCCTCCCGTCACCACCCGACGCTGGGTCGCCCGCCGCAAGGGGGAGGTCGTCGCCGCGGTGCATGCCGGCATGTTGAGCGCGCTGGAAGCCTGCCGCCGCTATCGCCTGTCGCCAGAGGAGTTTCTGGAATGGGAACGCCACTATCTGGCCGGAGATCTCGGCTGGCCACGGCCTGCCGGACGCGCCCTTCATTAATTCACGGGGGCATGGAGCCTGATTTGCGCCCAAATCAGGCTCTAGCTGCCGAGGGCGCCCAACACACCGCTTTCCGTAAGGATTTGCGGCAGGATGATGGGCGCCCTCGCGCCGGGCGCGTAATACAGATAAAGCGGCACGCCGGAGCGGCCATTCTCTTTGAGAAGCGCGGTCACTTCCGGATTCTGGTTGGTCCAGTCGGCCACAAGATAGGCGACATTCTTGGTTGCGAAGGCGCTCTTGACGCTGTCGCGCGACAGAACGGCCTCTTCATTGACCAGGCAGGTAATGCACCAGGCGGCGGTGGCGTCCACGAACACCGGGCGGTTCGCCGCACGCAGGCTTGCGAGTTTGGTGGCGCTGTAGGATTCGCCCAGCTTGCTGGTCTGTGCCGCCGGTGTGGCGGCGGCATCGCGCAACAGGCTGACGCCATAAAGGCCGCACGCTAGAACGATCAACGCCATCAGCGCGCCAATGCCGCGCCCGCGCCCCGTGAGATTGCGCGTCACGCTCCACAGCCAGGCCGCCAGCGCAAGGGCAATCATCGCGGCCGAAACCAGCGCCACACCGCGCGGGCCGGCCTGCTGCGCCAGCACCCAGACAAGCCAGGCCGCGGCCGCATACATGGGAAATGCCAGAAACTGCTTGAAAATCAGCATCCAGGCGCCCGGCTTGGGAATGAAAGCCAAGAGACCCGGCCACACGCCCAGCAACAGGAATGGCAGGGCAAATCCCAGGCCCAATGCGACAAACACCGCCAGCGCCGACGCCGCGCTTTGAGTCAGGGCAAAGCCCAGCGCCGCCGCCATGAAAGGCGCGGTGCAAGGCGCTGCCACCGCCACTGCCAGCACGCCGGTGAAAAACGCACCCGCCATGCCGCCGCGGGTTGCAAGACCTTCGCCGGCGGTGATGCTGCCAATCTCGAACAGGCCAGAAAGATTGAGCGCCACCGCAAATACCAACAGCGCAAAGCCGGCGACCGCGATCGGCGATTGCAACTGAAAGCCCCAGCCAACTGTCTGTCCGCCTTCGCGCAATGCGATGATGGCAAGACCGAGGGTGGCGAAAGAAAGTACCGCGCCCGCAGTATAGGCGAAGCTCTCCTTACGGCCTTCGCTGCCATGACTGGCCAAGGACAGCGCCTTCATCGCCAGGATGGGAAGCACGCAGGGCATCACATTGAGGATCAGCCCGCCGGCAAGAGCGAACAGGATGGCCAGCCACAGGTTGAGTTCGCCACTGGCGGCAGTACCGAACTCCGCCGGCGGCACGGGACCGGGAGGCACGCTCACGTCCAGTGCCTGGATCGAACCATCCGAGGAGGTCAGCACCACAAGACCTTCCAACACGCCGCCGACCTTTGGTCCGGGCGTCAACCGCAGCACCAAACCGCCCTTGGTATAGCCCACCAGTTGCGGCGCGGCATTCTTGATGATGCCGGCGGTGGCGGGAAAGAAATCGGCGGAGGTGGGATGCGCAGCTGCCAGGGACGGTGCTGCGACATAGAGATCGAGATTGTTGCCCAATGCATAATTCAGCTTCCAGGGCGAGGCCACCGGGAGCAGCGCGCGCGCCGAGGCAAAGTCATTCGCCACCGCCGGATCGGGTTCCTGTTTTCCGCTCGCCAGCGTCAGCGTTAGGGTCGTGTCTTCGGGAATGCAAATCTGCTGGCAGACCAGCCAGCTCACAGCGGCTTTGATCGTCACCGGCCCCGTCGCATCAGCCGGCGCGGTCAGCGTGGTCAGAAGCCAGGGCGTGCCTTCATAGCCGTAATCCATCAAGGGTCCGACGGGCAGCCGTTTGGGCCGCGGCCATTGAATGGGGCCCGCCTTCCAGCCGGGCGGAAGCGTCCATTGAATCTCGGTGGGCGCGCCGGCATCGCCGGGATTCTTCCAATAGGTATGCCAGCCGGGCGCGATCCTTTCTTCCAGCGCCACCGTCATCGTCCCGCCGGGCGCGATGGCCTTGTCTTCCGCTACCAACCGGGCATGAACCTTGGTGCCCGTGCCTTGCGCAAATGCGGGCACCGCCGCCAGCAACAAGGCCATCAGGAAAAGAAGTCGCTTCATAGCCCTGCCCTATAGACCGTCAGCGTGCTATTCGCCAGCGACAGCAAAAGGTTACAAGATCAGGATGCGGATAACGGGCGGAAAACTGGGCGGGAGACGGCTTGTCGCCCCGGACGATGCCCGTGTGCGGCCAACCAGCGACCGTACCCGCCAGGCGATCTTCAACATCCTGCGGCACAAGGATTTCGGCATCGGCTTTGCGCTGGAAGGCGCGGCCGTGCTGGACCTGTTTGCCGGGACCGGGGCGCTTGGGATCGAGGCGCTCAGCCATGGCGCGCGCTGGTGCCTGTTGGTGGATGACAGTGCTGACAGCCGCGCCATCCAGCGGGAGAATGTAGAAGCACTGGGCCTGACCGGCGCCACCCGCATCTGGCGGCGCGACGCAACCGATCTGGGGCCGATTGGGCCCTCGGCGGGCGGGCCGTTCCATCTGGTGTTTCTGGATCCGCCCTATCGCAAGGACATGATCCCGAAAGCGCTGCGCAGTTTGAAGGATGGCGGCTGGCTGGCCGATCACGCGCTGATCGTAGCAGAGAGTGATACTTCGGAGACGATCGATACGTCCGGTTTCACGTTGCTGGATGAGCGCGACTATGGCGAGACGCGCGTGCGATTTTTGACGCAAGAGTAAAATCCACGCTCCCCTTGAGGGAGGGTCGAAATTTGCGTCAGCAAATTTCGGGGAGGGGTAAGCTGAAGCGCCGGACCCCTCCCCGAAAAATTCTCGCTAACACTCGAATTTTTCAGCCCTCCCTCAAGGGAAGGGCAAAATAAATAGCAACACGCGGCCGTGGTCGTCACCGTCTTCCAAACAACCTTTCAATATCCGCCAGCTTCAGCTCGACATAAGTCGGCCGGCCGTGATTGCACTGGCCGGAGTGGGGCGTGGCTTCCATCTCGCGCAGCAGGGCATTCATCTCGTCCGCATTGAGCCGGCGGCCGGCGCGCACACTGGTATGGCAGGCAAGCGTCCCTGCCACTTCTTCCAGTCTTTCCTTCAAGGACAAGGCATTGCCGGTTTCCGCGATCTCATCCGCCAGGTCGCGCAGCAGACCCTTCACATCCAATTTGTCCAGCATGGCCGGAACTTCCCGCACCACCAGCGCATCAGGGCCGAATTCCTCGATCACCAGGCCCAACTCAGCGAGCTCGGCGGCCCGCGCCGCGACGCGCGCCATTTCCGACGGATCCATCTCCACCACTTCGGGGATCAACAGCGGCTGGCGTGGGATGCCGCCTTCGGCCAGCGCCTTCTTCATACGCTCATAGACCAGCCGCTCGTGCGCGGCATGCTGGTCCACGATCACAATCCCATCTGCGGTTTGGGCCACGACATAGGTTTCATGCAACTGCGCCCGCGCCACCCCCAGTTGGTAGTTGGGCGCATCCGGCACCGGCTGTATCGGTGCTTCTTCCACCCGCGCCGACATGGGAGCGTGAAACATGGCGGGTTGTGGTTCGCGCATGGCAAGAGCGTGGCCGGCTGATGGATAGAATTGCGGCGATTGGCGTTGAAACGCTTGCATCGCCGAGCCGGCCACCGTGGTGGAGGCACGATGACCCGCGCCGCTGAGCGCCTGCTTCAAGGCGCCGACAATCAGCCCGCGCACCAGGCCGGCATCGCGGAAACGCACTTCGGTCTTGGCGGGATGGACATTCACGTCCACGAATGCGGGATCGCAATCCAAAAACAGCGCCAGCGCCGGATGGCGGTCGCGCGCCAGGAAATCGGCATAGGCGCCGCGCACAGCGCCCACCAGCAGCTTGTCGCGCACCGGCCTGCCATTGACGAAGAGAAATTGCATGGCGGCGTTGGCGCGATTGTAGGTCGGCAGTCCGGCATAACCCGAAAGGCTCACGCCTTCGCGCGATGCCTCCACCCGTACCGCATTGTCACCAAATTCGCGCCCCATGATTTTTGAGAGCCGTGGCAGCCGCCCGTCCATCAGGTCAGGCTCTGCCGGCAGATCCAGGCTTTTGCGCCCATCCAGAATAAGCGTGAAACCGATATCGGGCCTGGCCATCGCCAGGCGCTTGACGATATCGGTGATGGCCAAATCTTCCGAGCGCGCCGATTTGAGGAATTTCAGCCGCGCCGGGGTGGCATAGAACAGCTCGCGCACCTCGGCGCGGGTGCCGTGCTGGCCGGATGCGCGAAAGGCCACGGGCCGCGGCCCCTCAACCCGGCCGCCGTCCACTTTGATCTCAGCGGCCTCGCCGGTTTGGGTGCGACTGGCCAAGGTCAATCGCGCCACCGCGCCAATCGAAGGCAGCGCCTCGCCGCGGAAGCCCATGGTGATGATGTGCGAAAGATCGTCCTCGCCATCCGCCACCGGCAGCTTGGACGTGGCATGGCGCTCGATCGCCAGGCGCAGGTCCTGCGCTGACATGCCGCTGCCGTCGTCTTCCACCAATAGCAAGTCGGCGCCGCCATGGGTGGCGGCGATGTCAATGCGGGTCGCCCCCGCATCCATGGCATTTTCCGCCAGCTCCTTGATCGCGGCAGCGGGACGCTCGACAACTTCGCCGGCAGCGATGCGGTTGACCGTGCCTTCGGATAAGCGGCGAATCTTCATGGATGGAATCTTACCCTCCCCGTTAGGGAGGGTCGAATTGCGGAGCAATTCGGGGAGGGGTTATGCACCACTGTCTCCCCCTCCCCGAAAAATCCATCGCTATACTTCGGATTTTTCGACCCTCCCTCCAGGGGAGGGTGATATTTCCTATCACTCAGCCAGATATTTCCGCGCCAGGACCTTGCCCTCTTCGACGCCCGGCTGATCAAACGGATCCACGCCCATCAGCTTGCCCATGATGATGGTCTCCAGCATGAAGTGCATGATGAGCGCGCCCAAATGGAATTCATCCACCTTGGGCAGACAAATCTGGCGCACCGGGCGGCCATTCTTGAACAAGGTCTGGGCGGTGGCGCGGGCTTCCGCGTCCACCAGATCGCCCATCTTCTTACCGGCGAGATATTTCAGCCCCAGCGCGTTGGCGCGGGCGCGCGGCGCCGCCGGCCCCTTGTCCTTGGTGTCCACCGCCATCAGCGTGAACAGCGCATTGCCCGGCCCGTCGCGGAACAATTGCAGCTGGCTGTGCTGGTCGACCGGGCCCAGCACCGACACCGGCGTCGAACCCTGCCCGTCCTTGCCCAGGCTTTCGGCCCATAATTGCCGCCACCAGCCGCCGAACACAGATAGATCGTCGACATAGGGCCAAAGGATGGTGGTGGCCAGCTTGTGCTGTTGGCTGAGCGCATAATGCAGCGCCGCGCCGCAAGCCGCAGGCGCATCGGCGGGTGTTGCCGCGTTCAACACCTGGTCCAGCGCAGCCTGCGCGCCCGCCCTCAGCTGTTTGAAGTTCAACCCCATCACCAAGCCGGGCAGAGCCCCCACCATGGTCAGCACCGAATAACGCCCGCCAACGCCCAGGGGATGATCCAGCCGAACCGCGCCGACGGAATCGGCGAAATCGGCCAGCGCACTCTGATGAGGCTCGGTGACGATGGTAAAATGCTTCTTGAGCGATTTGACGCCATGCTTCTCCAGCGCGTCCGTCGCCGTCAGCACCTGCATCAAGGTTTCGGCGGTGCCGCCGGATTTGGAGATGGCGACAAAATGCGTCTTCTTCAGGTCAAAGCGCTTCAGTGCCTTGGTCCAGCTGAACGGATCGGGATTGTCGTGGAATTCGACAAACGGCTTGCTCACCTTGCGCAGGGCGGTCAGCGCCTGCCCGCCCAGGCTGGAGCCGCCGATGCCCAGCACCGCGACCGTGGCGAAATTCTTGAGCGCCGCCGCCTGCTTCGCAGCAGCCCTTAGGTCGGCGGTCGCGGCGGGAATACCCAAAAGCTCGAGAGTCTTGTTCGCCTTCTGCTGACGCAGCCAGTCCAGCGCGGCCGCGCTCTTTGCCAGCGCCTGGTCATAGGCGGCAGACGGCGGAGCGCCTTTGCCCGACAAAGCGAGTTCCAGATTGACGGTAAAGGGAGCGGATTGGGGCATGGCTTCACTCTATCAAGGAGGTTGCAGGACCGCCTCCCAGCCCCTGGATAGCTAACAGGTATTACGGCTTTTTGGCGGCTTCACCGGAAGACTTAGGTGCTGTCGGCGGGTTTTCCACCGGCTTGTCGACCGGTTTTGCGGGTGGCGCGGCGGCGGGAACTTGAGCGCCGGAGACTTGCCCACCGGCCGCTTGAACCGGACTGCCTGGCGGCAGGGGGCGCCGGGGAGCAGCGCTTCGGCCCTCGGCCGGACTGCCGCCAATCACCACGGTCAGCCGCGCAGGATCGAACAACCGCTTGGCTACCCGCTTCACATCGGCAAGTGTCACCGCCTCGATCAGGGCATTGCGGCGAGCGACATAGCCGATATCCAGATTCTGCCGCTGGAAGGTGCCCAGCTGTGCCGCCGTGCCGCTGTTGGAGGCAAAGGCGAGGGGAAAACTACCCGTCAGATAGGTTTTGGCGTCGTCCAATTCCTGCTCGGTGGGGCCATTGGCGGCAAAATTCGCCAGCGTGTCCTTCACCACCTGCACGGTCTGGCGAACGGCATCGGCGCGGGTCGCCACCGTTCCTTGCATCACCGCGGCCTTGTTGTAGGCGGTGAGCGAGGTGGAAATGCCGTAGGTCAGACCGCGCTTGACCCGGATCTCTTCCATCAGTCGCGAGGAAAAGCCGCCCCCACCCAGGATGTAGTTGGCGACATAGCCCGGAATGAAATCCGGATCTTGACGCATGATCCCAGGCAAGCCGAACGCGGCAGTGGGTTGGGGCACCGGCAGCGGAACGACATGGACACCCGGCGCGCCCAGCCGCCCGACATTGGGCAGCAGCGGGGGACTGGCGCCCGAAACCGGCAGAAAGGTTTCCGCCAAGAGCCTGGTCAGAGCCGGCGCAGTGATGTCGCCTGCCACCGCCACCTTCAGGCCGTTCTTCACCCAATGGGTGCGGGCGAAGTTGTGCAAGTCCTGCGCGGTGATGGAGGAGATGCTGCCGATCTCGCCATCGACGGGATGGGCATAGGCATGGCCGCCAAAAAATTCCCGCGTGAAAGCGCGCGAGGCAACCCGTGGCGGCTCCGCCTGGTCTTGCTGCAAGGACTGGATGATCTGGGCCCGTACGCGTGTCAGAGCGTCATTCTCGAAGCGGGGCCGGGTCAGCGCCAGCTGCAGCAAGTGCATCGCTTCCGGCACATTTTCCTTCAGCGTCGAAATCGAGATCACCAGATAGTCGCGCTCGGCGCGAGCCCTGAAGGAGATGGCGCGATTTGCCAGCGCCTCGTGGAACGCCTTGGAATCCAGTCCACCCGCGCCTTCATCGATCATCGCGCCGGCAAAGGACGCAAGCCCGGCCTTGCCCGCCGGATCATAGGCCGAGCCTGCCGGCAGCGAGATATTGAAAGCGACGATAGGAACGGTGTGGTCCTCGGTGAACCAGACTTGCGCGGTCTTGCCCAGGTCGATGTTCTGGATATTGGCGGCCAATGCCGGCGAAAAAATGCCCGCCAAAAATGCCCCCACCATGGCCACCATAGTCCGGGAGCATCGCCCAGAAAAAGTGCGAGCGTTACCCTGGATACTCCCGCGAGCACTTTTTCGTCCGGGCGTGCGACCAAATAAGATCAATTCCCGCCTCCCGGAACCAGATAGGCGGTCACGGCGTCCTTGCGGGACAGGCTTTGCGCCGCCTTGCGCACGGCCTCCGCATTCACGGCGCGAATGCGGGCGGGCCATTCATTCACATCATCCACCGTCAAGCCGATCGTCAGCGCCTGACCATAGGCGCTGGCGAGCGCAAACTGACTGTCGCGGCGATAGGTGACGCTGGCAACCAGCTGTGTCTTGGCGCGGGCCAGGTCATTGTCGCGCGGCAAGGCCAGGGCGCTGACGCTCAAGACCTGGTCCACCGCCTTTTCCAGCGCTTCAAGGCTCACGCCTGGTCGCGGCACGGCATAGACCGCGAATTCGCCGGCATCGCGGACATTACCGTCATAATTGGCGCCGGCATCGGTGGCGAGCTTCTTCTGCTCCACCAGCACGCGATAGAGCGTGGAGGTTTGGTCGCCCCCCAAAAGCTGGGCATAGGTTTCCAGTCCTTCCGCCTGGCCGGGCCTGCCCTGCGCGTAGGATGGCACGCGATAGATGCGGTTAAATATCGGTACCCGCGCATCGGAGCGGATTATGGTCATGCGTGATTCCGCCATGCGCGGCGGCTCGGTGAATTCGGCGCGCGGCTCAAGCTCGCGCGCGCCCACCTTGCCGTAAGCGTCCTGCGCCATCTTGCGCACTTCGTCCGCGGTGACGTCGCCTGCGATCACCAGGATGGCATTGTTGGGCGCATAATGGTGGTCGTAGAAGTCCTGGGCGGAAACGCGGTCGATGCGGCGCACTTCGTCCGACCAGCCGATCACCGGACGGCCATAGGGATGGGAAAGATGCAGCGCGGCACGCATCTGCTCGCCCATCAGCGCCTGGGGCTCATTCTCCACCCGCATGCGCCGTTCTTCCAGCACCACATCGCGCTCGGGTCCGACATGGGAATCCGACAGATCTAGATTGGCGAGGCGATCCGCTTCCAGCTTCATCGCCAGCGGCAACCGATCCTTGGCAATCTGCTCATAGAAGGCGGTGTAATCGTGATCGGTGAAGGCATTGGTCTCCCCGCCATTCTTAGCGATGATCTGGGAGAAGCCGTCGTCGGGCACCTGCTTGGTGCCGCGAAACATCATATGTTCGAAAAAGTGAGCCAGGCCGGAAATGCCGGGCGGGTCGTCGACCGAACCGACCTTGAACCATAGCATCTGGGTGGCGACTGGGGCGCGGTGATCGGGGATCACCAACACCTGCATGCCGTTTGCCAGCGCGAATTGAAAGGTGTTGTTGCCGGTTTGGCGAGGGTTGGCGGGCGCGGGCTGGGACAGCTTGGCCCGGTTGGCGGCCTTGTCGAGCTGAGCGACTGCAGGCGCTGCTAAACCCAGCACAGCCATCGAACAAGCGGCGCGGAAGAGGAGGACTCTAAAACCAGTCAAACCAACCGCCGCTCTCTTTTTTCTTGGGCTTGGCCGCTGCCTTGCTGCCCTTGGCGATTTCGGCATCGGCATTGACCGGCCTGCCGTTGTCGGGTGTGGCTGCCGTGCTCAACAGCCGGTCGGTGAAGCTGCGGTCGGCATTCTGAACCGCGGCGCGCTGGTCGGCATTCAGGCGGGCCCGGATGGCGGGATCGCTGTTCTGCGCCTTGGCATTTGCCAAAAGCATCTTCTCGCCGGGGGTGAAATTGCCCGTCATGCCATTGGCGACCGCTTGCGGATCGGCATTGGCGAACAAAGCCATCTCGGCATTGGTGGAAGGATCGCGGGTGTTGGACGGCGGCGCGCCGGGCAAGGGCGGACGCAGGTTGAAATCAGGCGGAATGACCAGCGGCGCCTTGGTCGTGACGGCGAATTCATCGGGCGACTTCTTGACCAGCCCCGCGGCGCTGCGCAGGGAGTCGCAGCCGCTCAACACGCTTGTGCAAAGGCACAAGGCCAGGGCGGCTTGCAGGAATTTCATCTTAGACCTCGTTAGACGTTGGCGGATGCTCGGGCTGGAGCACATCGTAAATGATCGCAATAGCCCCCAGCGTAATGGCCACGTCGGCTATGTTGAAAATATACCAGTCATAGCCGAAGCCGTAAAAGTGGAAAAAATCCGCCACCTTGCCGTAGACCAGCCGGTCCACCAGGTTGTTTCCCAGCGCCCCGCCGATAATCAGGCCATAGCCGATGGCCAGGGCCCGGCTGGTGGAACGCCATAAAAGCCAGCCCAAAACCACCACCGCCGCCACGGCCAGGGCGATCAGCAGGACGGTTCCCAGGCCCGAGGCCGGAAACAGGCCGTAGGAAATGCCCGGGTTCCACACCATCACCAGGTTAAAAAACGGCAAGACCGGCACCGCCGCCCCCGGGGGCATATGCGCGAAGCCGGCGCCATAGAGCATGAACAGCTTGGAACCCTGGTCGGCGACCAGGGCGAGGGCGGCAGCAATCAGGCCGACTTCGCGCGGTTCAAGGCGGCTCATGCCGGCTCCAGCGCGCCGACCGCGTCGGTGCAGCGCTTGCATAGATGCGTGTCGGTGTGTGTTTCTTCCAGCACGCGCCAGCAGCGCGCGCATTTGCCGCCGGAGGCTTTGGCGAATTTGGCGCCTGCGCCTTTGATGTCCGGCAGGGTGTAGAAGCCGTCGAAACCGCCAACCATCTCCACCGACGCCACCGAAGTGATGGCGATTTCCGCCAGGTCGATGGACTCGAACAGCGCCTTGTCAGCGAGGTCGGACACGCCCAGCACCGGCGCCGCTTCCAGGCTGGAGCCGATTACCTTGTCGGCCCGGGCCAATTCCAGAGCGCCGGTGACAACCCGGCGCAGGTCGCGGACGCGCGACCATTTCCGGATCAAGTCGGCATTCGACCATTCCTTGGGCGCGGGGACGAAATCCTGAAGATGCACGCTTGTTTCCATGCCGAAGCGCGCCGTCCAGGCTTCCTCCATGGTGAAGCAGAGGATGGGGGCGAACCAGGTGACGATGCGGCGGAAGATGTCGTCGATGACAGTGCGGACGCTGCGGCGGCGCTCGTTGCTCAGCGGGTCGCAATAAAGCGCGTCCTTGCGGATATCGAAATAGAAGGCCGACAGGTCGTTGGTGCAGAAATTGAACAGGGTGGAATTGACCAGCCCGAAATCGAAATTCTCGTAAGCCTTGTGAACGATGCCATCCAGCTCGGCCAGGCGCGCCAGCATGAAGCGCTCCAGCTCCGGCATGCGGGCATGCCCGATCCGCTCCTTCTCGCTGAAGCCCGAAAGATTGGCGAGCATGAAGCGGATGGTGTTGCGCAACCGGCGATAGGCCTCGACATTGGCCTTGATAATGTCCTGGCCGATGCGCAGGTCTTCGGTGAAATCCGACGAAGCCGCCCATAGCCGTAAAATCTCCGCGCCGTTCTTTTCCGCGATCACTTGCGGCGCTAAGGTATTGCCCAGGCTCTTGGACATTTTGCGGCCCTGCTCGTCCAGCACGAAGCCATGGGTCAGGACGCCGCGATAGGGCGCCTGCCCGCGCGTACCCACACTTTCCAACAGCGAGGACTGGAACCAGCCGCGATGCTGGTCTGAGCCTTCCAGGTAAAGATCCGCGCGTTCGGCCTTGGGCCAGTTGGTGTCGATCGGGCTTTCCACCACAAAGGCATGGGTGGAACCGGAATCGAACCAGACATCCAGGATGTCGCTGACCTGCTCATAGTCGTCCGGGTTGGCGCCAGCGCCCAGGAAACGCGACGGCGGCGAGGTGAACCAGGCGTCGGCGCCCTCGGCCTCGAACGCCTGCTCGATGCGCTGGAACACGCCCGCGTCGTTCAGCACCTGGCCGGTTTTCTTTTCGACAAAAATCGCCAGCGGCACGCCCCAGGCGCGTTGGCGCGAAAGGACCCAATCAGGCCTCGTCTCCACCATCGCGCCGATCCGGTTGGCACCGCGGGGCGGATACCATTTGGTTTCGCCGACGGCCGTCATCGCAAGCTGCCGCAAGGTCTTGCCATTCATAAAGGGTTTGTCGATGGCGACGAACCATTGCGGCGTGGCGCGGAAGATGACTGGCGCTTTGGAGCGCCAGCTGTGCGGATAGGAATGGCGCAAGGTGCCCTTGGCCAAAAGCTTGCCATGGGCGATCAATTCCTTGATCACCGCGCCGTTGGCGTCGCCATCCTTGCCCTCCGGCGTCAGGATGCGCTTGCCGGCAAAGGCCGGGACGCTTTCGGCATAGGAGCCGTCCGGCCGTACCAGGCTGAACGCGTCGGGATTCTTGGCGGGATAATCGCGGTCCAATGACAGCATAAGTTCAAAATCGTCCTCACCATGACCTGGCGCGTTATGGACAAAGCCGGTGCCTGTATCGCTGGTGACAAAGGCGGCAGGCACCACGGGGACTTCAAACCCATAGCCCAGGCTGCGCAGAGGATGCGCCGCCACCAAGCCCTTGAGTTCGTCCGCCGTTACGGTGCGAACCCGCGACAGCATCATCTTGGCATGCTTGGCCACCTGCTCGGCCAAGGTATCGGCCAGCAGCAATTGCTCGCTGCGCCGCGCCAGGCTGCCGTCGGTGGCATCGGCCACCTGATAGAGTCCGTAGGAAATGTCCGGCGAAAAAGCGAGGGCACGGTTGCCGGGAATGGTCCAGGGCGTGGTGGTCCAGATCACGATGAAGGTGTGCGCCAGCTCGGAGCCAAAGCTGGAAGGCGCCTTCAGCAGCGGAAAGCGGACATAGATGGTGGGCGAGGTCTTCTCGTGATATTCGACCTCGGCGTCGGCCAGCGCGGTCTTTTCCACCGGCGACCACATCACCGGACGGAAGCCGCGATAGAGCAAGCCGTTCTCCACGAACTTCATCGCTTCGCGGGCGATCACCGCCTCCGCCTTGAAGGTCATGGTGGTGTAGGGATGCTCGAAATCCCCGATCTGGCCCAACCGCTGAATCTGCGCACGCTGCACGTTCAGCCAGTGGGCGGCGAAGGTGCGACATTCCCGGCGCAGCACATCCTTGGGGATTTCGTCCTTGGCCTTGCCCTCTTCACGGAATTTCTCTTCCACCTTCCATTCGATGGGAAGGCCGTGACAATCCCAGCCGGGCACATAGGGCGCGTCCTTGCCGAGCATGCCCTGGCTGCGCACGACGAAGTCCTTCAGGATTTTGTTGAGACCGGTGCCCGAGTGGATCTCGCCGTTGG
>DATHLY010000239.1:0-3741 GCA_035487655.1 Rhizomicrobium sp.
GTTTGACGGCCTCAGCGTGCACTACTACACCGTGCCGCGCGTCTTCCGCGACAAGGGACCGGCCACCGGCTTTCCGGAAAATGAGTGGGCCTCGACCCTGGTCCATGCCCTGCACATCAACGAGATCGTGACCAAGACCGCGGCCATCATGGACAAATATGATCCGGGCAAGAAGATCGGGCTCTATGTCGATGAGTGGGGCGCCTGGTACGACCAGGAGCCCGGCAGCCATCCGGGATTTCTCTATCAACAGAATAGCTTGCGCGACGCGGAAGTGGCGGCTTTGAGCCTCAACATCTTTCAGCGTCACAGCGACAGGGTGAAAGGCGCCAATATCGCCCAGATGATCAATGTGTTGCAGGCCATGATCCTGACCGACAAGGAGAAGATGCTGCTAACCCCCACCTATCACGTCTTCGACATGTATCAGGCCTTCATGGGGGCGACGCCCTATCCCGCCACGGTCTCAGGGCCCGACTATGTTCAGGGTGACAACCGCTTGCCGATGGTGGATGTGTCGGCGGCGCGCGGCAAAGACGGCAAGCTGCTGCTGGCGATCGTCAACACCGATCCGGGCCATGCCGTGCAAGTGGTGACCAACCTGACCGGCGGCGCCCATGGCCGCATCCTGTCGGCCTTTGCCATGGATGCGCACAACACGTTCGACAAGCCCAATCAAGTCCATCCGGTGGCATTCAGCAGCAGCACGGAAGGTGGGAAGATGTCATTTGACATGCCAGCCAAGGCAGTGGCTGTGGTGAAGGTGGATTAGATCGCAGTTCGATTATCCTCTCCCCTTGTGGGGTCCGAAGGACGGGCGCGCGGCCAAGCGCGCCCCGTGGAGGACGCAAAATCTTGCACTTGGCGAAGCATATGCGAGCCAAGTGCTTAGATTTTGCTGGTGAGGGGTGCGTGATTTCCTGAACTCACCCCTCACCTGAAAAATCACTGGGTTGAGCGTCGCTATCGCTCCGCTAACCCAATGAGTTTTCTTCCTCTCCCTCAAGGGGAGAGGAAAAGTGGGGCGAGGTCTGCTTTTGCTACTTAGCGCTGAACTTATAAACCATGGTGTTGGTGTAGGTTACCCCTGGATTCAGCCGCGCGCTGGGAAAGTCCGCATGATTGGGGGAATCCGGAAACACGCCGGGCTCCAGGCAAATGGCATCGCCCTGGCGATAGGCACGGCTGTTCTTGCCGAAGAAGGTGCCGTCCATGAAATTGCCGGTATAGAATTGGATTCCCGGAGCGGTGACGCTCATCTCCATTGTCCGGCCCGATATCGGATCCTGCACCACGGCCGCCGGACGCAAGGTCCCCGCCGCGCCATCGACAATGAAATTGTGATCGTAACCGCGGCCAAAACGGATCTGCTGATCCTTGGCGTCACGGATGCGGTCGCCCACGCGATGGGGGACACGGAAATCGAAGGGCGAGCCGGCCACCGACCGGCGTTCCCCAGTCGGAATCAGCGTGGCATCCACCGGCGTAAAGCGCGCGGCATGCAAGGTCACCTGATTGCCCATCACGTCGCTGGCGTCGTTGCCGGACAGGTTGAAATAGGAATGGTTGGTGAGATTGAGCACGGTGGGTTTTGACGTCGTGGCGCGATATTCCAGTTTCAGCTCACTCTGCTCGTTCAGCGAATATGTGGCGGTGACCTTCAACTCGCCGGGAAAGCCTTCCTCGCCATCGGCGCTGACATAGCTCAGTACCACCTTGGCTTCCGGGCCGCTGGACACGGAGTCGATCTTCCACATCCGCTTGTCGAACCCTTTGGCACCGCCGTGCAGCGAATTGGGGCCGTCATTGGTCGCCAGCGTATAGGTCTTGCCGTCGAGGGTGAATTTGCCCTTGGCGATACGGTTGGCGTAACGGCCCACCGAGGCACCGAAAAAATTCGGCCGTGTGAGATATTCCTGGGCCGTGTCGTAACCCAACACCACATCGTCCTTGTGCCCGGTCTTGTCGGGCACGATCAGCGACTGAAGGGTAGCGCCCAAAGTCATGATCTTGGCCGACAGGCCCGCGCCGTTGGTCAAGGTCACGGCTTCGATCTTGGTGCCGTCGGACAGGGCGCCAAAGGCGGAGCGGGTGGCCGTCGCGGCTTCGGCGCCTGCGATCCATGACGCGGTCCATAGCGCCGCAGATGCGATGCCCAGAAATGCCTGTTTCATAACCCCTCCCATGCGTTGGCGCCCAATATTCCGGCAAATGAAACACCGCACAAGCCCGCCGAATTGTCCTACAATGATGCATCGCAACAGGGAGAGGATTATGTTCCGGCGGCTGTTTCTGTCGCATCCGCAACAAGCCGGCGAAGGCTATTTTCAGCATCAAAGAACGGCCTTGTCTTTCGCGCTGCCGCTCTTGGGCGCGGGGCTGGCGGCCACGGTGCATGCGATCGTGCCGGGCCTGTGCGAGACCACTGCCGGCGATGCCATCCGCCGACTGCACGCACGGCTGGAACAGCGCTAAGGCATCAAGGCATAAATGGCGATGGTGTCGCCAAACCGCGATTTGCTGGTGTCCTTGATCAAGCCGGTGGAGTGCTGGCATCCCGCCGCCCCCACCGCGACATATTGGACGCCCTTGACCCGATAGGTGATGGGCGGAGTGCATACGCCGATGCCCAGATTCTGCGTCCAGAGCTTTTCGCCCGTCGCCGCATCGAAGGCATCGAAATAGCCGTTCATTTCGCCGGCAAATACCAGATTGCTGGCGGTAACCAGCACACCGCCGGTTTCGGGCAGTTCGGTCTTCTGTTGCCAGGCGATCTTGCCGGTATCGACATTGATGGCGGTCAAGGTGCCGTCGGCGGGAAATTGATCGAGGGGTGCGGGTCTTTGCGTGCCGCCCACCTGTTGGCCCACGGTTGGCGTTCCCGGCACATATTTGGGAAAGGGGAAGGCCGTCACCGTATAGGCTTGGTTGATGCCCATGACATAGAAATTCTGCGTCAAGGGTGAATAGGCGGCGGGCGACCAAAGATTGCCGCCGCTGATGCCCGGATAACGGGTAAACGGCCTGTCGCTGGGAATCACGAACATGTTTTCGGCCTGCTTCACGAAGGCCTCGGATTTGTGCAGCAATTTTCCGGTCAAGCGGTTGACGATAAAGACGTTGCCCAGCTTGCCCGCCTCGGCCGCTGCGGGAACGGTGTTGCCGCGCTCGTCCTTGGCGTCGAACAGGATGACAGGAGATGGGCAATCATAATCCCATACATCATGCGGCACCTGCTGATACCACCAGCGCAGCTTGCCGGTGCGGGAATCGATGGCGACGATGGAATCGGTATAGGCATTGTCGCCCTTGCGGTTTTCGCCCCAATAGTCGGGATTGGGATTGCCGGTGGCGAAGAGAACCAGATTGTTCTTCGGATCTATCGCCGGCGTGTTCCAGACCGAGCTGCCGCCATATTTCCAGCTGTCCTCGCTCCATGTATTTCCACCGGGTTGATCAGGTGCGGCGGTTGTGTAGAACCGCCAGATCAGCTTTCCATTATTCGCATCCAGCGCTTGAACAAAGCCGCGGGTGGGATATTCCGCGCCGGAATTTCCCACCAGCACCATGCCGTTTAAGACCTGCGGAGCCATGGTGAAGGCATAATAGTGCGCCGGCTCGGGTATGGTGTCGGCGATGACGCTTTTCCAAACCACCGCGCCGGTCCTGGCGTCCAGCGCCACCACATGGCCGTCCAGTTGCGCCACGAACACCTTGCCATAGGCCACCGCCACGCCGCGC
>DATHLY010000240.1:0-2935 GCA_035487655.1 Rhizomicrobium sp.
CCGCAAGACCTTCGATAAAAACAGGATGGGCGCCCACTGTCCCGGCGCGGCGATAATCCGGCACTCCGGCCTCGCGCGCAAGCTTGGCATATTCGATATCCAGTTCCACCAGGGTTTCGGAATGTTCGCTGACAAAGGCGATGGGCGCAACGATGACACCCCGCCTCTCGGCCCCGGCGCGGCGAATTTCCGCGTCCGTGGACGGTTCCAGCCACTTCAGCGGCCCGACGCGGCTTTGATAGCAAATCCTGTGGTCGAAATCGGCGCGGTCATCAATCCCCAATGCATCCACAAGGGCGCGCGCGCTTTGTTCGACCTGCCATTGATAGGGATCGCCACCCTCGACCACGCGCTTGGGCAACCCATGCGCCGACAACAGCAGACGGTAGGATAATCCCGGGACGAGATTTTCCATGCTTGCGCGAATGCGTTCCGCCGCGGCAGCGATGAAATTCGGATTGTCTGGATAACAGCAGATGCGGGCGGTGGGGACATCCAGTTCCGCCTTCCTCGCGGCGCGGTCCCAGTCCTTCAGCGACGATGCGCTGGTGGTGGTCGAATATTGCGGATAGAGCGGCAAAAGCACGATCTTGTCAGGCCCGAATTGCTTGACAGCCAGGGCAGCGCCGCCGCTGAACGGATGCCAGCACCGCATGGCGACAAAGGCTTTTGTGTTGATTTCCGTACTGGTCACCGCTGCTTCCAGAGCCCGAGCCTGATCCAGGGTCTGCGCCAGGATGGGCGACCGGCCCCCGATGTGATCATAGATGGCGCGCGCCACTGGCGCCCGCCGCCGGGCGATCAGCCGGGCCAGCGGTATGCGAACCAATCCGGGCAACTGAATAATCGCGGGATCGGAAAACAGATTGCGCAGAAAAGGCTCGACCGCTTCGGGACTGTCCGGCCCTCCCAGATTGAACAGAACAATCGCCAGCTTCACAGCACAACCATCTAAACAAGACTCCTTAGAACTAAGATGATGAAGATGATGTTAGGCCTGTGATTTGTGGACGCTTTGGTGGACCCGGAAGGGGAGACAAATGGACTCAAGGGTTTGGCTCTTGCCACCCTCGCCAAACTGTCCCGAAATGCTATCCTTGTCACCTGTGACCATGCACATTCCACCCACCCGGCATCCGATCTGAGAAAAATTTTCGCGGATTTGTGCATGCCGGTGGACCAATTGGACCTCATCTGTGGATCGAAAATTTCATATCCATCTGGTTTCGGATTCGACCGGCGAAACCCTTAACGCCATGGTCAATGCCGCGCTTGCCCAATTCGAAGGGGCGGACGTGCATGTTCATTCCTATGCCCTTGTGCGCAATGAGCATCAACTGGCCCGGGCGATGGACCATATCGCCATGGCGCCGGGCCTGGTGTTCTTCACTTTGGCCAATATTTCCCTGCGCGAAAAGCTGGTGGCGCGCTGCGATGCCCTGTTGATCGATTGTCTCGATATTCTGGAAGGTCCGGTGGCGACCCTGGGCCGCTTCCTGGGCAAATCGGAAACCCACAAGGTCGGCCGCCAGCATGAAGTGGATCAGCGTTATTTGAACCGGATCGAGGCCCTCAACTTCACCATCCAGCATGATGACGGCCAGTCGCTGGACACGATCGCCAATGCCGAGGTGATCCTGGTGGGCGCCAGCCGCACCTCCAAGACGCCGACCTGTGTGTATCTTGCCATTCGCGGCGTCAGAGCCGCCAATATTCCCCTGGTGCCGGGCATGCCGTTGCCGCCGGTGCTTCTCAACGTCAAGAAAGCGCTGATCGTAGGTCTGTGGGTTTCCCCCGACCGGCTGGTGCAGGTTCGCCGCAACCGCCTCACCAGCATGGGCGAAGGGCGCAGCACCGACTATATCGACCTGGAGACCGTGCGGGCGGAAATCGCCGCCAGCCGAAAATTGTTCGAACTGCAGGACTGGCCTTCCATCGACGTATCGCGCCGCTCGATCGAAGAGACGGCGGCTGCCATCATCAACTTGCTGGCCGAGCGCGCGAGTGCGCCGGCATGACGGGGTTGGTGCTGGCCTCCAGCAGCCACTCGCGCCAGATGCTCCTCACGGCGGCCGGGGTCGCTTTTCGGGTCGTGCCTGCGGATATCGCGGAGGAAGCCCTGATGGCGGAGCTGAGCGCCAAAGGCTGCGATGCCGCCGATGTGGCAGTAAACTTGGCTGAGGCGAAGGCCATCACAGTGTCGCACCACTGCCCGGGCGAGCTGGTGCTGGGCGGAGACTCGGTGCTGGCTTTTGGGCCGGACCTGATCAGCAAGTGCCGCGATCTTGACGCCCTGCGGATGCTCTTGAAACGGCTCCGTGGCGAAACGCATGAGCTGTTGTCCGCCGCCAGCCTGGCGCGGGACGGCGTCAGACTGTGGCGCCATGTCGGCCGCGCCCGCCTGACCATGCGGCCGTTCAGCGATGCGTTTCTGGACCAGTATCTGGCGGCGGAAGGCGAGACGGTTCTTTCCTGTGTCGGCGGATATCGTTATGAGGGGCCCGGCGCTCAGCTGTTCGCGCAGGTCGAGGGCGACTATTTCACCATTTTGGGGTTGCCGCTGCTACCGGTATTGGCGGCATTACGGGCGCAGGGATTTCTGGCTTCATGAATATTACGGGCGCGGGAAAAGTCGCCGGGGTGATGGGTTGGCCCATCGCCCATTCCCTGTCGCCGATCCTGCACGGTTATTGGATTCGCGAGAAAAAAGTGGACGGAGCAGTGGTGCCGCTGGCCGTCAGGCCCGAGGATTTCGCCACCGTATTGATGGCGCTGCGCAAAGCCGGTTTCCGGGGGGTGAATGTCACCGTGCCGCACAAGGAAGCGGCCTTTGCTTTGGCCGATATCTGCGACCCGCCAGCCCGCGCGGCCGGCGCCGTCAATCTCCTGGTGTTCGGCGAAGACGGCCGCCTTGAAGGCCGCAATACCGACGCGG
>DATHLY010000241.1:0-2692 GCA_035487655.1 Rhizomicrobium sp.
GATTCATGTCGGGCACGGCGATGGATTCCAGCGAGGCCAGCGATACTTCCGCCGCGGTGGGATAGCGGAAGGAGACATGATCGAAGATGATTTGCGCCGGGCCATCCGGCAAAGGCCGCGCCTCCGGTTTTTCCCGGATCATGGACGGCAGATCCAGCACTTCGAAAACGCGGTCGAACGACACCAACGCCGTCATCACCGTGACCTGGATGTTGGACAGGCCGGTGATCGGACCGTAAAGCCGCCCCAGATAAGACACCAGCGCCACCAGCGTTCCCAGGTCCATCAGATGATGGATGGTCATCACCCCGCCCCAGCCAAAGGCGATGGCGGAGGCCAGCGATCCCAAAAGCGTCAAGGCGGCGAAAAACACCCGGCCGAACAGCGCCCGCCTGATGCCGATCTCGGCGACGCGGGCGGCGCGCGCGGCGAAAGTGGCGTTCTCGTCGGCGCGGCGGCCATAGAGTTTGGAAAGCTGCGCGCCGGCGACATTGAAGCGCTCGATCATGGTATTGTTCATGCTGGCGCTGAGGTCATAGCTCTCCCGCGCAATCGCCTGCAGCCGTCGCCCCATGAAGCGGGCGGGCAGAATGAACACCGGCACCAGTACCAGAGACACCAGCGTGATGCGCCAGGACAGCACGAACATGGCGCCCAGCACCAGCACGACGGTGATGACATTGCCGATCACCGACGACAGCACGTCGGTAAAGGCGCTCTGCGCCCCCGCCACGTCGCCGTTGAGGCGGCTGACCAGCGCCCCGGTCTGGGCGCGGGTGAAGAACGCCAGCGGCATCTGCTGGATATGATCGAACAATTTCGTGCGCATCGACAGAACGATGCGGCTGCCGATGGTGGCCGCCAGATAGGATTGGGCCAGTCCCAATCCGGCATCGACGACATACAAAAGACCCGCTGCCAGGGCCAAGGCCACCACCAGGCGGACGTCGCCGCGCAAAATGCCGTTGTTGATGAGATCGCGATATAAGAGCGGATTGACCACGCCGATTCCCGCATCCAGCCCGACCACCGCCAGGAAAAGAGCCAACAGGCCGGCATAGGGCGCGGCAAAGCGCAGGATGCGCCGCGTGGTGCCCGGCTTGATCGTCTGCTCCAGAACCGAAGCGTCCTGGCGCAGCGCCCTTGCCGATCCTCTCATGTCTCCTCTGCCGCTCATGCCGATGACTGTACCCAATGATGGTGGAACGCCTGCCGTCTTACCACGCGCGCCGCGGCAATGCCGGTCAGGATCACACCATTTCGATCAACACAACCCCGGCGGCGATCAGCAAGGCGCCCAGACCCTTCTGGATCAGGTTGCGGACGGAGATATCCTCCCGCCCCAGCCTGGGGAAAAACAAGGTCAGCAGGATGCCGAACACGAACACAAAAAGGGTCGCGGTCGAGGAAATCGCCGAGACCAGCGCCACCGGCGCCAATAGGCTGGCATAACGAACGCCCAATCCGCCCCCCAAATTGATCAATTCATTGGCGCCGTTGACGCCCAGCACGGCGCCGGGGTTGCGCCGGATCAGGGCGAGGAATTTTTGGGCGCGATGCGGCAGGGTCAGCAGCACGGCGCCGAACAGGCCCTCGCCGGCAAATGTCCAGAACGTGGTGGTCCAGAAATCGTCGCGCACCGCGAAGAACTTGAACAGCACGCTGGCCAGCGCGACCGCGAAGGTCGCCGCCAGCATCAGCACCACCAGGCGCAGTTTGAACCGGTGCAGATGAAACCCCCTTTCCATCGACAGCGACAGCGCCCCGCCCACCACCAGAGCCGCGCCCGCGATCTGAACCCAGCCCAGTTTTTCATGGAGGAAGAACCAGCCCAGCAAAAAGGTGAACAGGGTGTTGGCCTGGAACAAGGGCGCCACCACCGACGCCTCCTCGGTCTGGATGGCGCGCAGATAGAACAACATGGCGCCCATATACAGCACGCCGGACGCCGTCATCACCGCGATGCTTTGCAGTCCCGGCTTCAGCACCAGGGGATCGAACAGCCAGATCAGGGGCAGCGCCGCCACGCCCAAAAGGGCGGTGAACAGCATCAGCACGCTGGTGTCGCTGTGGCGGAAATAGCGATCGACCAGATATTTGTCGATATGGGTGGAGATTGCCCACAATACCGGCCCGGAGAATGCGAAGAGCAGCCACATGGCGGCATTCCTGTGCGGGATTGGAAGGAATGCAAGTCCCCTCAGCCTGATCGCACCCACATCGTGGTGCCGCCGCCGCCGGCGGCCTTCACCCGATCGTTGCCGTAGAATGTGTAGTTTCCGTTCACCGGCGGCGCGCCGGGCCGCGACCGTATCCATTTGCCGTCGGCGGCCTGGAAGGTGCCGGCCTCTGAAAACCGGAAGCGATAGTGATAATGGCCGTCCGGCGCGATATCCAGCGCCGTCGCGGTCGCGTCCAGCGGCCCTGCGGCGGGCGTGTTGGTGAACCAATGCCCGGCGATGCCCCCGCCCGGCGTTCCCACCAGCATCGACAGCGAGGTGCCGGGCGTGGTCAAGGTGATGGCGCTCTGACCGGCGTTGCCGCCCAGCGCCAAGACCGCCGCCGCCGGCGGATCGCGCAGCAGCGCGTAGCCGAACAATGTTTCCCGATGCGTGAGATCGGAGACAAAGCGCAGCCCGTTGCCGCCCGCCGCGGTCACCGTTCCGCTGTCGTCGCCGCCCCAGGAAAAATT
>DATHLY010000242.1:0-5314 GCA_035487655.1 Rhizomicrobium sp.
CTATGGTCTGGTCGTCGGCCTGAATGGCACCGGCGACAGCCTCAAGAACGCGCCCTTCACTCAGCAGAGCATTCAGACCTTGCTGGAGCGGCTGGGCACCAACACAGCCGGCAAGGTGATGCAGACCAAGAACGTCGCCGCCGTGATGGTCACCGCCAACCTGCCGCCCTTTGCCGCCCCGGGCTCGCGCATGGATGTGTCGGTGTCGGCGATGGGCGACGCCAAGAATTTGCAGGGCGGTACGCTTCTGGTCACCACACTGTTCGGTGCGGATGGGCAAATCTACGCCCTGGCCCAGGGCCCGGTCGCGGTCGGCGGCTTTTCCGCCCAAGGCGACGCCGCCAGCGTGACGCGCGGCGTGCCTACCGCGGGCCGCATCTCCAACGGCGCCATTGTGGAAAAGGATACCGGCTTCAAGCTGGCCAGCCTGAGCAACCTGAAACTGTCACTGCACAATCCCGACCTCACCACCGCCACGCGCATCGCCAAGGCGGTCAATGCCTATCTCGGCGGCACCACCGCCCAGGCCACCGATCCTTCCAATGTCGAACTGGCGGTGCCCGCCAACTATCCCGGCGGCGTGATGGCGCTTCTGACCGACATCGAGCAGGTGAAAGTGGACCCCGACCAGGGCGCCAAGGTCGTGATCGACCAGACCAGCGGCGTGATCGTGATGGGCGCAGATGTGCGCATCTCCACCGTCGCCATCGCGCAGGGCAACCTGACCATCAAGGTCACCGAAACCCCGCAGGTCAGCCAGCCCGCGCCCTTCTCTCAGACCGGCACAACCCAAGTCGTGCCGCGCACCAACATCCAGATCGACGACAGCAAGGGCAACAAAATCGCAGTCATGGAGGACGGCGTCTCACTGCAGCACCTGGTCGACGGCCTCAATGCGCTGGGCGTGGGACCGCGCGACATCATCTCCATCCTGCAGGCCATCAAGGCAGCGGGCGCGCTGCAGGCCGACATCGAGGTGATCGGCTGATGGACGCCGCGATCCAAAGCACCGTCACAATGGCGCAGCAGGGACCGCTGGCGCCGGCGCCCAGCCGCGTTGGCGGGAGCCAGAGCGGCAATCAAATAAGTTCGACCGCCGACGCAGCCAAGGCCGACTGGGCCGCCAAGGAATACGAATCCATCTTCATTTCACAGTTCCTGGGCAGCATGTTCTCCGGCATCCAGACCGACACCCTGACCGGTGGCGGCCAAGGTGAGGAGATGTTCCGTTCCCTGATGATTAATGAATACGGCAAGAGCCTCGAACAGCGCGGCGGCTTCGGTCTGGCCGCACAAATGAAGGCCCAGCTGCTCAAGCATCAGGAGGCTGCCCCCCAATGATACAAGGTCAGACGCCCCAGAAGGCAGCGGAAAAGCTTCACGACACGCCGCGCATCGAGCGGCTGATCGCGCTCGCCGAACGGCTGATCTCGGCCTTGGAAAGCGATATTGCCGAATTGAAGAAGGGCCGCACTGCCACGCTGAAGACCAACGATCCCGAGATCCAGAAGCTGACGGCACTCTATGGCCGCGAGGCACAGGGCTTCGACCCGCGCATCGCCCAGTCCGCGCCGCCGACCTTGCGCCAGCGTTTCCTGGTTATCACCGCCAAGTTCCGCGAGGTGCTGCAGCTTCATGCCCGCATGGTCGCGCGCGTCAAGAACGCCAGCGAGGGCATCATCCGCGCCATTGCCAATGAGGTCGAGCGCACCAGCGCGCCGATGCGGACATACGGGCCGCGGCCCGGTTCTGCGCCGAAATCGTCCGGCGCCATGCTATTCAACCGCATCGTTTAATTGTTGCCCCCTCCGGCCTCCGCATCGCAAGCGCTGCTTTGGCCACCTCCCCCATGCTCGCTTCGCTCGCGGGGGAGGGCGGACATACGGGCCGCGGCCCGGTTCTGCGCCGAAATCGTCCGGCGCCATGCTATTCAATAAAGTGGTTTGACCACTCCACCTTCTCCTCTCCCCTTGTGGGGTGAGCCGGAGAAGCGAAAGGTCCAGTGGACCTTTCGCCCGGCGAACGCCGCAGCGACGCGCGCCTAAGCGCGGCGCGAGGCTGGGCCTGGAATCCCGGAACCCGAATGTTGAAGTGTAGGATCTGGCGGACATCCCCGGCCGCTCGCTCTTGCTCGCGGCGTTCGTTGCTCGAAATGGTCCACTGGACCATTTCGTTCGCTTAGGGCGAACCGCTCCTCACCCCCTCACCAGCAAAATCTAGGCACTTAGCTCCGCATATGCTCCGCTAAGTGCGAGATTTTGCGTCCTCTCCCACAAGGGGAGAGGAAATAGAAATCCGACTTGATCCGATTGACGACGGCTAACTACTAAAGCCCGCCCAGCGCACCCAGCAGGCCTGACAAACCACCGCCGCCACCGCTTTGTCCGCCGCTGGATACAATCGCCTGGATGTTGGCGACCGCATTATTGGGATCGTTGTTCATCAGCGACAGAGCCAGATTGTAATTGGCCAGTTGCGAGGTGGTGGCGGCATTGGCGCTGCCCCCATGGTTGCCGGGCGTTGGTGCGGCTGGCGGCGGCGCATTGGTGGTCTGGTAAGTGCTCTGGATGTTGGACAGCGCTTGCAACAGTGTGGACCGCGCCAGGTCCGCGCCCATCTTGGTGGAGATGTCCAACGGCCCCGTGATCCCGCCGGTCAGCCCCAACCCATACGTCGGCTTCACGCCGGTCTGCTTATTCGTCGTTGTGGTACTGGTGCTGCCGGTTGCCGACGCGGTCAGGACACCCGGTGTCAGGCCCAGCCGCGACAAGGCATCGAAATCGCCCGAGCCCGCCATAAGGTTGATGGTCTTGCCGGCCTTGACTTGGATTTTCAGATTCTCCCCGCCGCCGGTGTAATTGACGCTGGCCTTGCCGATGCCGCCCAGCTGGCCGTTTATCTTGGTCACTAGGGAATCAAAGGTCTCACCCTGATCGATGGTGATTGTGGCAGTGCGCGCCCCCGTTCCCTGAATCTCGATCTTGAAAGAGTCGCCCGCCCGCAAGGTGGTCTGGTTGGTCAGGTCCACCGACTGGTTTAGCGAGATAGTGCCGCGCGGCAGGCCCAGCGCATCCAGCACACTCGAACCCTGTGGATCGATCGCAACGCTCTTGCCGGTGGAGACGCCATCGGCGCCGCCATATTGCTGCGTCCACTTGACCGCGCCATTGGTGTCGATCGCGGCCGCAAAGGCATTGTTGACATTCTGAACACTGCGCTGGGCGCCCGCGAAGGTGCCGGTGGTGGTGCCGGAGACATAAACGGTGCCGTCGGAGGCCACGGTGACTCCGCCGGCGCTGTCGGTGCCGGAGGTGCCGATATAGGTGACGGTGTTGGGACTGACGCTGGCGCCATTGTCCGTGGCGCTGAAGACAAAGGCGTCGATGCCGCCGCTGGCCGCTGCCGCGACACTGGCGCTGCCGCCGGCGGTCAGATTGCCATTGCTGGTGGAACCGGAGACATAGACTTTGCCATTGGCAACGGTCAGTCCGCCGATACTGCCGCCCGCCGCCAGGTCGCCCAAATCCTGGGTCCAGGCCGGCGCGACGGTGATGTCGCCGCCCGCATATTTCGCCAGGATGGCATGGCCATTCTGCACACTTGCGACATAGAGGCTGCCATCGGCGGCGGTCGCCGTGGCGGCCACGCTGTCATTGCCGCTGGTGCCAAACTGATTTTCCGCCAGCAATTTTCCCTTGGAGTCGAATTTGGCCAGGAAAGCGTCGGCTTTGCCTTGGTTTGTCTGGCCCGCGCCGATGACGCCGCCGGAAACACTGCCGCCGATAGTGATATTGCCGCTGGCATCCACGCTCACGGCATTGGACTGATTGGTGGCCAGGGTCTGAATCTGCTTGATCCAGGTCTGATTGCCGCTGGCGTCATAGCGCGCCACAAAGGAATCATTGTTGCCTTGGGCCACCGAGGTGGTGGTCAAATCGGCGGTGGAGTTGCCTGTGACGACCACGCCGCCGGACGGGTCCAGCGCCAGGCCATAGCCGTTGGCGCTGCCGCTGCTGCCCAACAGATTCTGCCACACCACATTGCCCGCGGAATCATATTTGGTGAGATAGACGTCCTGCGTCCCCTGATTGAGCTGGCTGCCAAAGTCTCCCGTCGCGGTGCCGATGACATAGACATTGCCGTTCGCGTCCACCTGAGTGGCTTCGGCCGCGGAAATGCCGCCGGAGGATTTCTGGTTGACGCTGAAGGTGGAAGTGGGCGTGCCATTGATGCCGGAAATCTTGGTCAGGCGGGCGGCCTGGTCGGCGGCGGTGGTGGTGACGGCCGATGTCACGGTGTTGGTCGTGGTCTTGGTCTCGGATGCCAAACCGGAACTGCCCACCAGATACAGCGAGGGCGTGGCTGCCGCGGAAAAACTCACCTGCTCCACGCCGCCGGGCGTGACCTGCAGCCCATAAGTGGCATTGGTGCTGGAGGTGGCGGTGCCGCCGGTCTGGGTCTTCTGGAAGCGGGTCGAGAATCCGGCCGCCGAAAGCTGGCCGTTGATATAGGTGATGATGTTGCCCAGGCTCAGCGTGCCGGGCACCTGTGACAGGTTGATCTGCACATTGGTGGTCACACCGCCCTTCTTGATGCCGATGGTGAAACTGTCCGACGCGGAAAGGCCGGGCAGCGCATTGTTGAGATTGGCATTGGTCGCCAGCTGTTTGCTGGCATAGGTGAAGCTGCCGAACGCCACCGTCGCGGTGGAGGTGATCGTGTCGGACGGTTTGGCCGCCTGCAGGTTGAAATTGTTGAAGCTGGTGGTGCCGAGAAATTGCTCCACCTGGGTCAGGCCGGCTTGGAAGCGATCGTTGAGGCCGGCCAACTGGCCACCGGTGGCCGTGCCCTTCTGGGCCATCTTGGCGAGATAGGCCAGCGTATTCACCGCGCTGTAGAGCGAAAAGAGCTTCTGGTTGTCCTGCTCCATCTTGCTGTCGCTGCCAGAGCCGGCGCTCAGCGGCACTTTGGACGTGTCCAGGAAATTGGTGGTGCCAAGAACCTTGGCGTCCTGCTTGGCGTCGTTGGTGTTGGGCGTGTTCCAAGGCGGATTGTCCGATTTCGTGGCGCCCTTGTTCTGGCTGGCGGCAAATTTCTGCTGCTGGACGGTGGCCGCGGCAATGGTCGACGGATTGCTGATGAGCTGGGATTGGTAGAATCCCAGCAGCACCGAAGGATCGATACCGCCAATTCCGGACATGGCCAATTGATCGCATCCGCGGCGTTAAGGGGTCGCTAATGACACTGGAGGAGGGAGGAGAATCAGGCTTAACGGGACCTTAACAGGGCGCGCGGCATGGTCGGGGAATGAACG
>DATHLY010000243.1:0-5394 GCA_035487655.1 Rhizomicrobium sp.
CATCGTCGCTTTGCGCAACCTGGTCCGCCACAAGCTCTACAGCTTCATCAATATCGCTGGGCTGACTGTCGGACTGACCTGCGCGATCTTCATTCTTCTATTCGTGCGCGACCAGCTCTCCTATGACCGCTGGATCCCCGGCACTCAGAATCTCTATCGCCTTGAAGAGACGGTCACGCTTCCCGGCAAGCCGCCGAGGAAGAGCGCCATGACCCCCTTCGTCGCCGCCCAGGCGATGCTGGACCAGATTCCAGAGGTTCAGGCGCGGACCCGGCTGATGCGCCAGTCCACTACCATACTGGTGGGAAACCGCCAGTTTCCGCAACGCGTGGATATCGTCGATCCGAATTTCCTGCAGATGATACGGCTGCCTTTGGTGGCGGGCGACGCCGGATCGGTTTTCGCCAAACCGGAATCGGCGGTCCTTACCCAGGCCACGGCCCGAAAATACTTTGGCGATGCGTCGCCGGTCGGAAAAACCATCGTGATGAGCGGGACGCTGTGCGATGCGGACCGCAATTGCGAACCGAAACAGCAGGCGCTGGTCGTTACGGGCATTTTGCGGGATTTGCCGCACAACACCCATCTCCAGGTCGATGTGATGGTCCCCAACACCATGTCATTGGTCAATCAGCCGCGGACCAACTGGTTCTGGATCGATGGCTGGAGCTATGTCCGCCTGGCGCCTGGCGCCGACCCGGATGTGGTGACGGCGAAGTTCCGGACCGTAATCGATCACGCCGTCGATACTATGGCGGTGCTGAGCGTCCGGAAACGGGGCAGTGACGTCGTGGCGCCTTATCTCAACCGCTTTGCCGAGGCGCATCTTGCCGCCAACCGGGTCTATGACATGACCCCGCCGGTCAGCCCGGCCGTCATCTATGGCTTTTCCGCCATCGGAGCGCTGATCCTTTTGATCGCCTGCTTCAATTTCACCAATCTGGCGACTGCGCGGGCGATGATGCGGGCCCGCGAGATATCGTTGCGCAAGGTCGTGGGCGCCAAGCGGATGCAGCTGGTTGTCCAGTTCCTGGGGGAAGCGGTGATGACTGCCATGATCGCACTGGTCCTTGCGCTGGCGCTCACCGAGGTCCTCTTGCCTTTGTTCGACCGTGTTCTGGGCCTGCCGATCGAACTTCATTATCTGCGGGATTGGCAGCTTTTGCTTGCTGTTATCGGTGTTGGCGCGCTGGCCGGCTTGTTGAGCGGCACATATCCCGCCTTTGTGCTCTCGGCCTTCCGTCCGGCTTCAGCCCTGCGGATGACCGGTACGGCTGGCCAGGGCGCCGGCCTGACTCGTACCACGCTGGTGGTGCTGCAGTTCGCGGTGTCCATCGGTCTAGGCATCGCCGCGGCGGTGATCTTTTCCCAGATATCCTTCTCGCGGAATGTGGATCTCGGTTTCCGCAAGGACGCCATCGTGATCGCGAAGATCAGCGACATTGCCCCCGTCACCGCCGACAATCTGGCGCGCGCTTTGCGGGCGGGCGCCGACATCGCCGCTGTCGCCAGCTCCGACGACATTCCTTTCACGGGCGGCCACGACCACATCACCGTCCAGGCGCCCGGCGCGCCGTCCAGCGAGAACCTCGTCCTGGTATCCGCCAGTCCCGATTACATGAAGCTCTATGGAATAAGGCTTCTGGCGGGCCGGTTGCTGTCGGAACAGCGCCCGGCCGACGGAATTACGCTTCTTCAGGCGCGCGGCGGCCAACCGATCAATATCCTGGTCAACGCCAGCGCGGCGCGGCGCCTGGGCTGGTCGCCGCAAGAGGCGGTCGGAAAGATACTGGCCCCGAACAGTCCCGGGCACAACAAGAACACCATTGTCGGCGTGGTGGCCGACACCAAGCAGGACGGTCCCAAAACTCCTGCCGAAGGCATCATGTACATGAATTGGCGGGCGTTTCCCGTGGACACGCTTTCGGTGCGCATCCGCGACGGACATGTTCCAGAGGGGCTCGCCTTCCTGGAGCGGACATGGCACGCCCATGCGCCCAGCGCCGCGCTTCAGTGGCATTTCCTGGATGACGATTACGACCGGCAATTCCAGGCAGACGAGCGGCAGGGCACGCTGTTTGGCGCGTTCGTGGGCATCGCCATCCTTATCGCCTGTTTGGGGCTGTTCGGCCTGGCGGCCTTCTCGACTGAGCGGCGGACCCGGGAGATCGGCCTGCGCAAAGCCTATGGCGCCGGTACCGGCGACATCGTCTGGATGCTGCTGCGGCAATTCTCCATTCCCGTGCTGATCGCCAACGTCGTCGCCTGGCCGGTGGCCTGGTACTATCTGCACGACTGGCTGCAGGGCTTCGCTTATCGCATCACGCTCAGCCCGCTTTATTTCCTGGGCGCGGGCACGATCGCTCTGGTCATCGCCTGGGCAACGATCTTCGCCCATGCCCTGCGCGTGGCCCGCGCCAACCCCATCCATGCGCTGCGCTATGAATAAACCCTCCTCTTTCCTGGCCTTGCCCGTGCTGGCGATATTGCTCGCCGGCTGCTCCACGCCTGTGCCGCAGGCGCTATCCCCGCAACTCGTGCCCCAGCGCTTCACCGGCCCGGTCATGCCGCAAGCCCAGGTCTGGCCGAATCCGACGTGGTGGCAGGGCTTCGGCAATTCGGAGCTCACCGCATTGATCGGCCAGGCGCAGGAAGGCAACCGCGATCTTGCCGCCGCGGCGGCGCGGGTCATGCAGGCGGAAGCGCAATCCACCATCCAGCGCGCCCAGCTGTTTCCGCAGATCGGCGCCCAGGGCGATCATGTCAATGCGGGTTGCAGCGGCCAAGGCTGTCAACGCTTCGGCCGGGAAAAGGCCTTTGCCCTGAACTTCAATGCCAGCTACGAGCTGGATTTCTGGGGTTTGGCGCGCGACAATCTGCGCGCCGCCAACGAGCAGCTCAAATCCGCCCGCTTCGCTCAGCAATCCGTCGCGCTGACGGTGACAGCCAATGTCGCGAGCCAGTATCTCAATGTGATGGCGATCCGGCGCCGGATCGCCATCGATAATGAGTACATTGCAGCCATCAACAGCATCCTGGATGTGATCAAGCTCCGGGTGAAGGCTGGATCGGTTTCCCATCTCGACTTGGCGCGGGAACAGGCGCAGATCGAGGGAGTGCAAGCGCAACTTCCGGGCCTGGAAACGGCTGAACAGCAGGCTTTGTATTCGCTGGCGGTGCTGCTGGGCCGTCCGCCGGAGGGTTTCGATATCAAGACCGTCGATATCGATGCCATCCTGGCGCCGCAAGTGGGCGCGGGCCTGCCGTCCCAGCTTTTGTTGCGCCGTCCCGATATCGCCCAGGCTGAGGCCGCTCTCGCCGCCGCCCATGCCAATGTCGATGCCGCGCGCGCCGCCTTCCTGCCGCAGATTTCACTCACGGGATCCGGCGGCTTTGTCAGCACCGCCATCGGCACCCTGCTGCAGAGTTCCAATTTCGGCTATAGTTTTGGCGCCAGCCTGTTGCAGACCATCTTTGATGGCGGCCGCCTTGCTGGCCAGAAAGACCTGGCTGAAGGGGTACAGAAGGAGTTCATCGCCAACTATCAGAGTGCGGCTCTCAATGCTTATGCGGATGTCGAGAACGCTTTGACCCAGGTTGCCAACACCAGAAAGGCACAGGAGCACTTGAAGGGAGAGATAGAAGCGGCCAACGAAGCATTCCAGATTTCCCAGTTGCAATATCGGCAAGGCGCTACCGAGCTTCTCACCGTGCTGCAGGCGCAATTGACGTTGTTTTCCGCCCAGGATCAGCTGGTGCAGGTCACGCTGGCCAACCGGCTGGCCACGATCCATCTTTATGAGGCTCTGGGCGGCGGCTGGCAGGAACAGGCGGAAGACCGCACCCAGGTCGCGCAGCAATAACCGCCGCTGCCGTCAGCTGGACCGAATTGGTTTGGAATTGGCTGCGGTTTTGCCGGGCAGCGTTTCCGGCATGGTGAGCAATACCGGCAGAACGCCCAGCGCCACCAGGGCGATCAGGACGCCGGGAATCATCGCCATGCCGGTTCGTTCGGTGAGGCTCTGGGCAATATAGGGCGTGAGCCCACCAAAGATGGCGGTTGCCGAGGTCGCGCCCAGGGCCAAGCCACTCACACGTCCTTCGCCGGGAAACTGTTCGGCGGTCGCCGCCGCGCCCACCGCACTGAATGCTCCCGCGACGCAAGCCAAAACCACGGCCCCGAAGAGGGCGTAGGGAGCGGAACCGCCGGCCATCAGCCCAAACAAGGCAATGGGCAAAATGGCGCTACAAGCGGTCAAGGCGATCAGGACCGGCTTGCGTCCCAGCCGGTCCGACAGGGCGCCTGTCAAAGGCGTGACCAGAATGACGGCGACCGCGGCGACGGTGGACAGCCGAAGCGAGGCGCCTTCGCCGAACCTGCCAACTGATGTCAGAAAGGTCGGAACATAGGTGATTCCCACATAATAGGTGATCGATCCCAGGGCGGAGATGGAGAAGGCCCGCAAAATGCCGGCGCGATGATGGGCGATTGTATGATGCAGGGGGCTCTCCGGTATGGTTCCGGCCTGCCGTTGCCTTTCGAATTCCGGAGACTCCTGCATGGTCGAGCGGGCGATCCACACACTCGCCGCCAGGATGCCGCCTACGAAAAAGGGAATACGCCATCCCCAGGAGTCCAAAGCGACCGCGTTCATCGCATTGACGGTCAGGGAGGAAACGCCGACGGCCAGCAGGCCGCCGACTTCGCTGGCCGCGGAGGCCCAGGAGGCGATCAAGCCACGCTTGTTGGCCGCCGCGCCCTCCAGCAGATAGGCGACAACCACACTGTATTCGCCGCCGACGGAAAACCCCATCACGCAGCGCAGAAGGAAGAGAAGCCAGCCGGCGATGGCGCCTGCTTGGGCATGGGTGGGCAGCAGGGCTGTGCCGAACATCGCCATGGTCATGATCGCCACCGAAAGCAGCATGGTTCGACGGCGCCCGGAGCGGTCCCCGATATGCCCAAAGACGATGGCGCCCAGCGGACGCAGGAAGTAGGCGGCCGCAAACCCGCCCAGGGTAGTGATCAGCGGCGCCGCGCTGCCGCCGAAAAAAACGCGCGAAAGCACCGTGGCCAGATATAGGTACAAGGTGAAATCGTACCATTCCACAATGGTCGAGAATGCCGCGATCACGATTGAGGCGCGAGGCATGTTCCTATTGGGCCTGCTGTTGTCCAGCCTGGTCATGCCAGAAATGGATTGGAAAGTGACCCTCTTTTCATAAGATTGTCACCGGCCGTCGAGCTGGGCAAGGCGCCGCCGAGTGCGTCTTAGTCGTTTTCCAACGGCAGCGACAACTCCACGGTCGTACCGCGGCCGGGCTCGCTGGCAAGCGCCAGCGTTCCACCGGACTGATGCACGAAGCCTGCGCAATTGCTCAATCCCCAGCCGG
>DATHLY010000244.1:0-3044 GCA_035487655.1 Rhizomicrobium sp.
GACATCGCCATCCGCGGCGAGCATGGCGGCTTCTATTTTCCCATTGTCACCTGCCTTGTGGTCAGCTTGGTTCTGTCCCTGATTTTCTGGATGATGGGCAAGCTGTAACGCCATGATCCTTCGCAAGGAGCGGCCTTCCGACCATGGCATGATCCGTGCTGTTCACCTGACGGCATTTCCGTCAACGGATGAGGCCGATCTTGTGGATGCGCTGCGCCGTGATGGCGATGCAGTCATCTCCCTTGTCGCGCTGGAGACTGAACAGGTCACGGGACACATTCTTTTGTCGCGCATGGCGGAGCCGGCTCGCGCATTGGGGCTTGCGCCCGTCGCTGTGCTGCCGGCTTTCCGCCGCCAAGGCATAGCCGCCAGCTTGATCGAAGCCGGACTTGCGCGGGCTTCCGAGCATGGGTGGGAGTTGGTGTTTGTACTGGGAGATCCGGCTTATTATCGGCGGTTCGGTTTTGATGCCGGGCTGGCTGGATGTTTCACCTCGCCTTATGCGGGCGACCATTTCATGGCTCGCGCGCTCGTCACCGCGGCACCCCGGGGCGGAAAAGCCGAATATGCGGCAGCTTTTTCCAGGCTCGCCTGAGGCGCGCGGGCCACTGGATTTCCGGCCCTAAATCCCTATAGTCCGCGCGTTTTTAAGGGTTCCCGGACATGTCCAAAAAAGACATCAAAAAGGTCGTGCTCGCCTATTCCGGTGGGCTGGACACTTCCGTGATCCTCAAATGGCTGCAGACCGAATATGGCGCGGAAGTGGTCACCTTCACCGCCGATTTGGGGCAGGGCGAGGAGATCGAGCCTGCCCGCAAGAAGGCCGAAACGCTGGGCATCAAGCCTGAGAACATCTTCATCGAGGATTTGCGCGAGGAATTCGTCCGTGACTTCGTCTTCCCCATGTTCCGGGCCAATGCGCTCTATGAGGGCGTGTATCTGTTGGGCACCTCCATCGCCCGGCCGTTGATCGCCAAGAAGCAGATCGAGATCGCCGAGAAGGTGGGGGCGGATGCGGTGGCCCATGGCGCCACCGGCAAGGGCAACGATCAGGTGCGTTTCGAGTTGGGCTATTACGCGCTCAAGCCCGACATCAAGGTGATCGCGCCGTGGCGGGAATGGGACCTCACCAGCCGCACCAAGCTGCTGGAATTCGCGCAAAGCCACCAGATTCCCATCGCCAAGGACAAGCGCGGCGAAGCACCCTTCTCGGTGGATGCGAATCTTCTGCACTCCTCATCCGAGGGCAAAGTGCTGGAGGACCCATCGAAAGAAGCGGACTCGATCGTCTATCAGCGCACCATTTCTCCGGAAGAGGCGCCCGACAAGCCAGCCTATGTCGAGGTCGGGTTCGAAAGGGGTGATGCCGTTTCCATCGATGGCGAGAAGCTTTCGCCGGCAACCTTGCTGACCCGCCTGAACGCGCTGGGCAAGGCCAACGGCATCGGCCGGCTGGACCTGGTGGAGAACCGCTTTGTCGGCATGAAGTCGCGCGGCATCTATGAGACCCCGGGCGGCACCATCCTGCTTTCCGCCCATCGCGGCATCGAGAGCATCACCCTGGACCGCGGCGCGGCGCACCTGAAAGACGACATCATGCCCCGCTATGCGGCGCTGATTTACAATGGCTTCTGGTTCTCGCCTGAGCGGGAGATGCTGCAGGCTCTGATCGACAAGAGCCAGGAATTCGTCACCGGCACCGTGCGGCTCAAGCTCTACAAGGGCAATGTCGCTGTGGTGGGCCGCTCTTCGCCCTATTCGCTCTACAGCGAAAGCCTGGTGACATTCGAGGACGATAAGGGCGCCTATGACCAGAAGGACGCCCAAGGCTTTATCAAACTGAACGCGCTGCGCCTCAGGACCTTGGCGATGCGCAAGCGGAAGGTGAAATAGCGAGGTGGCGCGCGCGGGCCGTTTTGCGACCTGGCCGCCCCGCGCGGCCTCTGTTTCCGCCGCCAGCTTCGCGCGCGAAATGGCCGCGGTGGCGCAAGTCGCGCTGGCGCCGCCGCCCTTTCCCGAAGAGGCGGCCCAAGGCAGCGGTCAGCCGGTCATCGTCCTTCCGGGCTTCCTGTCGCCCGATATGACCACCGCGCGGTTGCGCGAATTCCTGGCCTGCCAGAATTTCGCCCCGCACTGCTGGACCTGCGGCCTCAATATCGGGCCGATGCCGTACGTGCTGCGTGATGTGGAGCGACAGATCAAGGACCTCGCAGAAGCGAGCGGCCAGCCGGTCTCGTTGGTTGGCGTCAGCCTTGGCGGCACCATCGCGCGGGAAGTGGCGAAATCCTGCCGCGGCCCCATCGCGCGGGTCATCACGCTGGTCAGTCCCATTCATCTGCCGGTGGTGACACCTTTGGCGCCCTTGGCCGAGGCGGCCGCGCTGCTGTGGAACATGGAGGAGCTGGAGGCCCTGCGCGCCATCGCCGAGCCCCCGCCGGTGCCGTTGACAGCCATCGTCAGCCGGGATGATGGGGTGATCGACTGGCGCGCCTCCGTCCCGGCACCGTCGTCAACGGTCGAGGTCGTGGAGGTCTCAGGGCCTCACATGACGGTCAGCTCGAATCCGGAAGTCCAATGCATCGTCGCGGACAGGTTGGCGCGCAGTTAGAGGCGCCGCGAGATGCCGAAATAAATCTGCAGATCCGGCGTGGCGCGGTTCAGTCCGATGTTGCAGCCAGGGGCGCTGTAAGCACTGTCAGCAGGGCAATCACGGCTCGCGTGATCCCTGAAGACATGGCCCTAACCCCCTGAAGGGATGCGAGACTCTCAGATATCAACAGCCGCGTAGAGCGCGTTGTCCTGGATGAATTCCCGCCGGGGATCCACCACATCACCCATCAGCTTGGCGAAGAGTTCATCGGCTTCATCGGCATGCTGGACTTTCACCAAAAGCAGGGAGCGGGCGTTTTCGTCCAGGGTGGTCTCCCACAGCTGCTCCGGATTCATTTCTCCCAGGCCCTTGTAGCGCTGGAGCGCCAGCCCCTTTCTGCCCCATTCGAAGATGGCGTTGAGCAGCTCGGACGGCGAGCGGATTTCCCGTGTCT
>DATHLY010000245.1:0-4472 GCA_035487655.1 Rhizomicrobium sp.
GGGCTCTCGCTTTGGTCGGCCTTGCCGTTCTCGAGCTTGCCGTCCACAAAGTTGCCACTCACCTGGCTGCCATCGACATGACGCAACTCGCCCTTGCCATTGGGCTTGTCATCTTTCCAATCGCCGACATAACGCTCGCCATTGGCGCGCAGCAGCACGCCAAAGCCATTCATCTTGCCGTCATTCCACTGGCCGTCGAATCGGTCGCTGGCGTCGGTGGTGAGGATGCCGGAGCCATTGAAGCGGCCGGCAATGGTTTCGCCGTCATAGCTCCAGCCCCGGCCCCAGCGGGTGATGACGTGGCCATCGGGGATCACGCCATGGACGAAATTGGCGGTGAAGCTTTGCGTCTGGCCGTCATGGGCGAAGGTGGCGGTGCCCAGCCCTTCGGCATAGCCGCCGACGCAAGCGCCGGTCCATTGTACGGTATCGCCTGGTCCCGCACCGGCACTGTACAGGGAGCAATCCCCGGCCTTCAGCCATTGTCCTGTGTTGGATCCATCTTGCGCCGAAGCATTCAACAAGCCGCAGTTCAGCAATGCGGCGGCCAGCGCGGCCTTCGCCATCCACGACATGGATTTTCTCTATGCGGTAGGGCCCAGCCCCATTGCTGCGCCCCTATCAAAAATATTGCTCCCAAAATTTGACGATTGCGAGTCGATTCTTGTTGTCTGCCTACGGAATTATTCGACGCGGCAAATCATTTGTTACGCGCGCCGAGAAAATTCACGCGATGCATAAAATGCCGATTTTATCGGCGCTTTTTGCGCCATTGCGCGGAACGCTTTCCGTTCATCTCTGTGGCAAAGTTTCCCGCCGTTCATCTCAGGTTCATCTAGATGAACGGGTTCCCGCTTTTTGCAAGAGCAAAATTTGCCAAAAACAATCGGAAAAAAGCAAAGAGCGCCGCCGAACCCGGCGGCGCTCTTCAATTGTGACATGAATTTTTCAGACCAGGTGTTGCTCGGACTGAATCAGCCCGCGGATATAGCCGAACTCGAAGGCGAAATTCTCGTTGGCGCCCCATTCCGCATCCACACCCACCACCTTTGGCGCATGGTCCGGCATCAGAAGCTCTTCATAGCCCACTTCGCGATAGACCTTCAGAATCTTGACGAAATCGACATCGCCCTCGTCGGGAAACATCTCGGCGACGAAATTGTCGCGGCCGCCGCGAATGTTGCGGAAGTGGACATTGAATATCTTCTTGCGGCTGCCGAACCAGCGAATCACGTCGGGCAGCTCGTCATTGGGATGATAGAGGTTTTCCGAGACCGTGCCCTGACAGAAATTCAACCCGTGATAGGGGCTTTCATGCATGCCGACAAAGCGCTTCAGACCGTCGATGGTGCCCAGCACATTGGTGATGCCGCGATAGCCTTGCGGCGGCATGCCGGGATCTTGCGGATGACAGGCAATGCGCACCTTGTACTCATTGGCTACGGGCACGACATGGGAGAGGAAGAAATCGATACGCTCCCAGAACTGGTCGGCATTGACCGTGCCCGCTTTGGTGAGCGGTGGATTCTTGGCCTGGGCTTCCGCGAAATTCCACTTATTGTAGACGGTGTCGCCACGCCCCGGCACTTCGCCCGAGCGCACCACGCCCAGGATGGACATGTTGTATTTGAGCGCCCTGATGCCGGTCTTGGCACAGGTGCGGATATGATTCTGGAAGGCCTCGATTTCGCGCTGGCGTTCCGGATCATGGGCCAACATGATGCCCGGATTCTTCTCGCGGTCGATCAAGGACGAGGTGAGCAGCACGCTGTCCACCAACTCGACCTTGATTTTGAACTTGTTGGCCAGGTCCAGCATCTTGTTCATTTCTTCCACGCTGGGATAGAGACGGCTGGGATCGGTCACCACCGGGCTGGTGCAGACCGCGTCCACGCCATAGCGCGACACCCAGGCGGCGGAACGTTCGGTCAGCGTGCCGAATTGATGACCCAGCCGCGCTTTCAGCGGCGGCAGCTTGGCGCTGGAAGCGCCCGCCCTCTGGGCGGGTTGCGCCTCTGCAATTTGCGTTTCGCCGGCCAGGCCTCCCGCGGCAACGGCGGCGGCGCCGGCTCCGGTCACTGAAAAAAACTTGCGGCGGTCCATGATCGTCTCCTTATGGTGTCTCGTTGGAAACCGGCTTCAGGCCGGCTCTCAGGCTGGCGTCGCGGCCCTTTGAACCGCGAAGGTCATTCAACAGTGCCTGCGCGTCCATTGCATTTTCGGCATTGGTGGCGACAGCGGCGGTATAGATGGTGGTCATCTGGATATCGTCCGGCAATGCCCAGACTGTGACACCTTTGTTGGGCAGCATTTCGCTGACCAAGGTGACGCCATATTGGGCCTCGCCCGAAGCGACGGCCTCGGCCACGCCGGTGCCGTTGGGCTTCAGGATGGCCTTGGCGCGCACCTCTTGGCCGACGCCCATTTTGTCGGCCTGTTGCAGAAAGAAGACGCCGGTGATGCCGCCGGAAGCCGGGTCGACATAGGCGACCGTCTTGGCCTGAATCAGCGTGGCTTTGACCTGGCCGCTATCGGCAATGGCGGGCTTGGCAGCACCCTTTCTGGCGGAAATTCCCGCAACCATCTGCGCCAGGTCGGCGTGTTGAGCTGAAACCTTGTTTTCGCGCGTCAGGCTGTCCAGAACAGACGTGGTGCCGATGACCAGGTCGAATTGCTCGCCCGCCTCCATGCGCTTTTGCACCCCACCGGCTGTGTCGCTCACGACCCAGACCGTGGCCCCGGTTCTGTGGCCGAAATCGGCGGCCAAAGCCCTGACCGGCAAGGACATGCCCGCTCCGGTGAGGATTTTCAGGTCCTTGGCGTCGGCGGTGGCAGCCAGCAGAAACAGGAATGCCGGAACAAGAAAGCGATACATTCGGGTGCTGGCCCTTCGGCGGTGCGCCCATGCGCTTAATGTCTTGTTGCGCGCGGGCTTGACGCGTTTTATCAGGGATTAAACAGGGTCGCAAAGCACAGGGTCACAACAAAGAGGAGATGAAGATGAAAGCGGGGTTTCTCGCAAGCGCAGCAATCGCGGCATCGCTGTTGGTTTCGATCCCGGCAAACGCCGCGGAGTACACCACCATCCTGCTGGAGAAGGTGGTCAACCGCACACCCGACCAGACCTGGGCCAAGATCGGCCCTTATTGCGCCATCGCCACTTGGTTCAAGGTCACTTGCGTGATCACCGCGGGCAACGGGGTGTCGGTCGGCTCCAACCGGCTGCTCAATGGCAACAACAACGAGATCATGGTGGCGGCCACGCCTTATTCCTACACCTACACCCAGGCCAGCTCGACCATCCTGTATCACGGCACGCTGGCGGTTGAGCCGCTGGATCGCGGCCGCCAGACCCGCATCGTCTACACCTTGTTCTACGACCAGGCGCCGTTGGGTACCGACCAGGCCAAAGCCGAGAACCGGGCGCAGCGCACCAAGCGATTCAACGAAGGGCTACAGGCGATGAAAGAAATGGCGGAAGCACCCTGATGATCGATGTTTTGCAGTTGGTGCCCTTGCGCCCCGAAGTCCAGAAGGAATTGGAGGCGCGCTATCGCCTCCATGGCAAAGCCGATTTGGACAAGGTGGCGGGGATTGTGCGGGCCTGTGTCACCAATGGCCATTCCGGACCTCCGCCCGATGTGATCGACCGTTTGACCAAACTGGAAATCATCGCCTCCGCCAGTGTGGGCTATGACGGGATTCCGGTGGAGTATGCGCGCTCCAAGGGCATTCCGGTCACCAATACGCCGGATGTGTTGAACGACGATGTCGCGGATCTGGCCATCGGCTTGATGATCATGACGGCGCGCCGCCTGGTGGCGTCAGAACGCTATGTGCGCGCGGGGCGTTGGCCGAAAGAGGGCGAATACCCCCTGGCGCAACGCGCCAGCGGCAAACGGGTGGGCATTCTGGGCATGGGCCGCATCGGCAAGGAAATCGGCAAGCGCGCCGAAGCGATGAACAACACCATCGCCTATCACAGCCGCCGCCCGGTGACGGATGTGTCTTATCGCCATTATCCCAACCTGGTGGAGCTGGCAAAGGACAGTGATTTCCTGGTGGTGATCATTCCCTCGACGCCACAGACGCAGAAGATCGTGAACAAGGCGGTGATCGAGGCGCTGGGTCCCACCGGAATCCTGGTCAATGTGGCGCGCGGCGCGGTGGTGGACGAAGACGCGCTGGTGGAAGCGCTGGTGTCCGGAAAGCTGGGCGGGGCGGGACTGGACGTATTCGCCAACGAACCGCGCGTACCCGAAGTCCTGTTCGGCATGGACAATGTGGTGTTGGAGCCGCATGTCGGCAGTGCCACCCATGAGACCCGCCGCGCCATGAGCCAGTTGGTGCTGGACAATCTGGACGCGCATTTTGCGGGGGAACCGTTGCTGACGGAGATTAAGTAACTCTCCATGGCCGGCCTTGAGCCGGCCATCCAGGGTTGCAAGCGCTGATGCAGGTTGCCCTGGATG
>DATHLY010000246.1:0-6821 GCA_035487655.1 Rhizomicrobium sp.
CCCAGCCCCTGGCCTGTTCGCGCGAAGCGCTCGCCCATGTGCTGCGCTCCATCCATCATCCGCTGGTGGGCAATCTGGTGGGGCTGGCGGCCGGCATCGCCCTTCCCACCGTCATCCTGATGATGATCTATGGTCAGACCCGCATCTTCTTCGTGATGGCGCGCGACGGACTGCTGCCGGAGGTGCTGTCCAGCGTGCATCCGCGCTTCCGCACCCCGCATGTCGTGACTTGGATCACCGGCGTTTCGGTGGCGTTCGGCGCCGCCTTCCTGCCGGTGGGCAAGCTGGCGGACTTCTCCAATTCGGGCACCCTGTTCGGATTCGCGGTGGTGTCGCTGGCGGTGCTGGTGATGCGCGCCGCCCATCCCAAGCGCCATCGTCCCTTCCGTGCGCCGATGTTGTGGCTGTTCTCGCCGCTGGCGATTCTGGGCTGCCTGATCCTGTTCTTCTTCCTGCCCTGGCAGGCGAAGGTTCTATTTCCGGTGTGGACCGCAGTGGGGCTGGTGATATATTTCGCCTATGGCTACCGCCACAGTCATGTTGGCCGCGGTCTGACGGAAGTTCCGGAACTCGACAAGGACGCGCCGCCAGGTTTGATCGAGGGTTGAAGGCACGTCAGTCGCCTTCCTCGTACACGGCCTTGTGAAGCAGCGCGAACAGCGCGGCCAGCGCGCAGCCCATCACGATGCCATATGTGAGATCCTTGAGCAGCGTCAGTCCAAACGTGGCCAGCAGCACGACCATCTCACGCGAATAACCCAGCAGTCGCCAGAATTCGCGCTTCTCGGCCATGTTCCAACAGACCACCACCAGCACGCCCGCCAGAGCCGCCAAGGGCACGAAACTCGCCAACGGCGCGGCCACCAGGATAAAGACCAGCAAGAACGCCGAATGCAGCATGCCCGAAATCGGGCTCTTGGCGCCGGCGCGGATATTGGTGGCGGTGCGCGCGATGGTGCCGGTGACGCTGATGCCGCCGAACAGGGCCGAAGCGATATTGGCGATGCCTTGAGCCACCAGCTCCATATTGGAGCGGTGCCTGCGCCCGGTCATGCTATCCGCCACTTTGGCCGACAACAGGCTTTCCACGCCGCCCAATAAGGTGAAGGACAGGGCGCTCGGCAGCAGCAGCCACAACAGATGGGGCGTGATTTGAGGCCAATGCGGCAGCGGCACACCATGCGGCAGGCCGCCGAAGCGGCTGCCGATGGTCTCGACCGGAAGATGCAGCAGCGCGGCGATGATCGCGGCAGCGGCGACCGCGATCAGCATGCCCGGCCAGGCCGGTTTCAGCCATCGCAGAAGAAAGATCAGCGCCGCTGCGCCGAGCCCGATAACTGGCGCCATAGGATTGAGCGTGGGCAGGGCATGCAGGAGAATCGCCAGCTTGGGAAAGAAAGGACCGGGCTCGACGCCTTGGATTGTCAGGCCGCCCAGGTCCTTTAGTTGGCTGGCAAGAATGGTGGCGGCGATGCCGCAGGTGAAGCCGACGGTGACGGCGTGCGGAATATGCCGGATCAGGGATCCAAGCTTGAGCGCGCCCACAAGCATCAACATCAGGCCCGACATCAGCACGGTGACCAAAAGCCCCTGGACACCGAACTGCGCCACTGTGGCCGCGACCAGAACGACGAAAGCGCCGGCAGGCCCACCGATCTGGTAACGGCTTCCGCCGAGTGCCGAGACCAGGAACCCTCCCACGATGGACGTGTAGAGCCCACGCTCCGGCGAAACACCCGACGCCACGGCGATGGCCATGGACAAAGGCAGCGCCACAATCGCCACCGTCAGCCCGGCCAGGGCATCCGAACGGAAATTGCTGCCGCTGTAGCCTTCCCGAAGGATGGTTGCCAGCTTGGGGCGGTAGAGATGGGCTGTGGCGGAACCGTCGGGCATGGAACCAAGGACAGGAGTCGGTGGCAGGCTATATCCCTCAGCTTAACATGGGATTGCCGCCGCCTCTGTCCCTGGCCACGCGATAAAATGTCTTAGTCCCGCAAGCCGCCCGTCAGAGCGCAGGATATTGAGGAAAGATCGTCACCGGCCGTGAAATGCCAGACAGGGCTTCCGCCGCTTGGTCTATTTCATCGCTGGTGGCGATGTCGCACAGCGACAGAATACCCACCAGCTGCTTGTCGCGGTCCAGCACCGGCAGCCGGCGGACCTGTATATCGGCCATATTTTCCACTATCTCGTCGATTTCCTGATCCGCGAAGCAGTATTTGACGTCGCGTGTCATCACTTCGCGCACCTTGGCCGATGGTCCCAGGCCGTCGGCAATGCCGCGCACGACGATGTCACGATCCGTGATCATGCCGACCAGACGGTCATTTTCCGCGACCGGCAGGACGCCGACATCGAGTTGTGCCATGCGTATGGCCGCCACTTCCAGGGTTGCATCCGGGCTGACGATACTGACGTCGCGGGTCATGATGTCTTGAACCTGCATGGGCGCCTCCTTTGCAGAGAATTCCGGTCACAAGTCCCCAACGGTAAAGCCGGCCTTCCGTTGCATGACCACACATCAATTTTGATGCCGTCGCGAAATTTATTCGGCCAGCAGCCTCACGAATGCCATGGCGCCGCGCGGCGCGCTGCCATAACCGGCATGACCGGGCGGGAAGTCGAACGCATAAAGCGCGCCCAATCCGAACTTCCAATGCTCGTCCAGCGCGAAGTCGCGAATGCCGCCGACGCTAAATTCGCCGACCCGGCTCACTTGGCCGGCGACAAGCTCGGCATTCTCCACCCACTCCGCGCGGCTGAAGACGGTCCATAGAGAGGCTGGCTTGTATTCGGCCTCGGCCAAAAGGCCGTTCAGCCGCTGGCCATCGCTGAGGCTCTTGAGGCCCCATGCCAGGGTTGCCGCCAGCGAGCCCTCTTCTCCCACATCGGTCGCATAGGTGGCGCTGGCGGTGGTGCGGGTTTCGTCGAGCCCGGGCTCCAACTGTTCCGGGCTGTTGAGATGACCCCATGACACTTGCAGGGACCAGTGCTCGTCGGGGTTGTAGCTGAGCCGCGCGGAGGTGGAATCCATGCGCGGATGATCGAAATTGAAACGGAACTGATCCGGCTCCCGTCCCGTGAATTGGGAGATTTCCAGTTTCCAGTCATTCCGCACAAGGCCGAATGTCGCGACACCAAAGGCAATGTGTGTGGAATCCAGCCAATGATGGGTGATGGGCGCGGCCGGATCGTCCATGGCGGAGGCGCGATGCATGAAGGCGGATGGCCCCAAAGCGGGCTCACCCGGATAGCCCAGATAGAGAAAGGCGGAGGACTGATCGCTCAGCCTGTAGCTGTAGCTCCCGGCCAACTCCATCAGCAGATCGTGCGGATGCTGCCGATCTATCAGATGCGTCTTGCCGTCCGCCGTCTCCCCGCTTCCCAAGAGAAGCGGATAGCCGCGCCGGCCCATGAAGGGATCGGGGCTCAGCATGGCGCGCAGGTCTATCGTGCCCATCCCAAGATCGCGCTGGGCCATCCCCATGACCATGCCGGCGGGGAAGAACATGCTATCGCCGCGCGGGCCGCTTTGATCGTCATAAACGCCGCTGATTGCCAGGCGGCTCATCAGCATCCAGTCACCCAGCATGTCCATCCGGCCCATGGCCGGCCCCAAATCGGGCTGCCAGCTTGTGCCGGACGACTCACGGTTCATGGCATAGCCGCCATAGGCCCCATGCATCGCCGTGCCATGCTCCATGCCATTCATGTCCTGCGCCGTTGCAGGCGAAGCGCAAAGCAAAAGACACAGGACGGCTTCTTTCATGACGGTGAAATCAGCGGGCGGTTTTGCTGAACAGGTCCACCAGTTCGGTGAATTTGGTCCGTGCTTTTTTCACGTCCCCGCTCTCAATGGCGGCAGCGACGCAATGATTGGAATGCGCCTTGAGGAGCTCGTCCTCGACCTTTCGCAAGGCCGCTTTGATGGCTTGGATCTGAGTCAGGATGTCGATGCAATATCGGTCCTCCTCGATCATCCGCGCAATACCGCCGACCTGTCCCTGAATGCGTGACAGGCGCTGAATCAATTTGGGATCATGGTGTGGCATTACATACCCCCATAGGGTATACATACATCACCGCCAAGCCCTATAACAAGGGCAATAAAGGGAGTGGTCAGATGCGGATAACATCCACCGCTTGGTCAGCGGTCGCCGTCCTATGCTGTTGCTACGCGGTCTCGCCCGCCTTTGCCGATGCCAAGCTTGTGCAATCCAGTCCCGCCGCGGATTCCGCGATTGCGGCGCCGAAATCCATCACGTTGACATTCAGCGAGAAACTCGTGTCCGTCTCTTCCGGGGTTGCGCTTTCCATGTCCGACGGCATGACGATACCGACCAAGACCTCGCTGTCCGAGGACGGCACGATCCTGACCGCGCGTCCAACCAGCCCCTTCATGTCCGGCAAGTGGACGCTGTCATGGCGCGCGACCAGCGCGGCTGATGGTCACAAGAGCGAAGGCACGTACAATTTCACGATCAAGTAGTGCGCGGTTCGCCTGCCGGACTCCGGTTGTGATGCAATCTTAACCACGATCTTCACAAGCGTCGCTTTTTGACAATTGTCAAAGCGGCGCCAGCACAGCAATCGCTAGCTTGCCCTCAAAAGGACAAGCATGCGCTATTTTTTGAATATCAGAACCAAGGACAGCCTGGTCACCGACGATGAAGGCGATGAGTTCTTCGACATCGACCGGCTTTTCGATCATGCCAAGCAAGTGGTGGCGGAATTGGAGCGGGAATACCCCAGCGATTCGGACGACGAGCTCGCCGTGATCCCGATTGCGCTGGAAGTGTCGGACGAAAATGGTGTGCTGATCTTTCGCCTGCCGATCCATGCCTGCACTTGCCGCTGAAGCGGATTTGGAACCCGGCGAAACCCTCCCTAAACATTCTTTAAGCCGAACGCACGACATTCGGAGCAGTTTGCAGCGTGAACATGCTGCGATACGGTTTAGCCGGCGAATCGGGGGGTTGGCTTTTTGAGCAATAGCGGGTTTGAGCGGACTTTTGCGGATTTCGAGAATGCCGTCACCTCGCCGGCGCTGAAACAGGTTGCCCGGCATTGGCGCGAAATCTGTCCCGCCGGCCGGCTGCCCAGCTGGAGCGATTTGCGTCCCACCGCCATCAAGGCCCATCTTCCCATTGTCTGGTGCTACGACTACGACCCATCGCAAGATGATTTCATCGGCCGGCTGGCGGGCGTGGACATCACCGGCATCTCCAAAAAGCCGTTCAAAGGCACGCGGCTCTCGGAATTGAGGCCGGACAACAAATATCCCCGCTCGCTGATCCGCGCCCGCCGCGTGGTGCAAGAGCCGGCGCTGTATCGCGGCCACGGCCTGGTCTACCGGACGGCTGGGACTTCCGGCTTTGGCGAGCGCATCGTCATGCCGCTTGCCGCCCAGGGTCCGCAACGGGCGGCAATATTCGGGGCAACGGAATTCAAGAGCCTGGCCGAATGGCTGCCGACCTCATCCGACCTCCAGACGGAAAACGAGCAATGGTTTTCCCTGGCCGGCTTGACCGAGGCACAAGAACCGCAGGACTGCGGTCTCTAAGCCGTTCCTGCCTGTTACAGCGAGGCGGCGATGTCGACTACCGCGACAACGATGGTGACGCCCAAGGCGGTGGCGGCAAGCGCGACCGCGGCCCCGATGAGCGAGACCATAAGCGCGTGATCGACGGCCACCGCGCCCGCTTCATCCTTCAGAAAGGCCTTCAGCACATACCCCATGCGCGTATCCCGTGGTTCAATCCAAGCTGAACTACCGATTACTTGGCTGTCATGCTGTCCATCGCCTTGTCCCTTGTAAAGAACAAGCCGCCTTCATGGTAAAACGCCCAGCCCTGGCAAGGCATTTTCCGACATTTTGTCACTGAAATTATCGCGCGGGTGAACGCGCAATTGCTGCAGTAGCGCAGGCGCGACGGACAGCGAATGGCGAACAAACTGTGAATGGTATTTTGTCACACTACGTAGTCTGACAAGTCGTTTTTCGTTCCCTCCGTATTTCTACTTACGTCGCGACGGACCCCGCGAACAGGAACTGCGGCCCGGGTGGCGAGTTCAATCCGGTGCAAATCCATAAATTCGGCAGGGGCCATGGAACATCTCCGCTATCCCAATGAAACGGACCAATACCGCGCCGCCAGGAATGCGCTTTTGGACGACGAGATCGCGCTTCGGGCGCAGATCGAGGCGGTTGCCGCCAGGCGCCGCGCGCTGCCGCCGGGCGGCGAAATCCCGCAAGACTATGTCTTTGAGCGGATCGGCAAGACCTGCATGCCGGAAGAGGTGAGGCTGTCCGAGCTGTTCGGCCCGCACGACACGCTGATCCTGTACAGCTTCATGTATGGGCCCGAGCGCGCCCTGCCCTGTCCCGGCTGCACGCATCTGCTGGATGGGCTGGACGGCGCCGCCCGGCATGTGGGCCGGCGCGCGGCCTTCCACATCGTCGCCAAATCGCCGATCGCGCGGCTGGCCGCCTGGGCGCATGGACGCGGCTGGGAGCATCTTTCGCTGCTGTCGACGGCGGGCAACAGCTATGACGGGGACTATTTCGGCGACACGTCGAAATTCTCGCCCCAGATGCGCAAGCAGCATCGTGTGGCGGACGGCGAGAATTGGGACGAAACGATTTTCAATGTCTTCCGGAAGGACGATGGCGCGATCCGGCATTTCTGGGGCTCGGAGATGGCCTTTGCGCCGCCCGCCCCCAACCAGCATCATCGCGCCGGGGATCTTGCCGATCCGCTCTGGGCCCTTCTGGACATGACGCCCGAAGGCCGGGACGATTTCTTTCCGAAGGTGAA
>DATHLY010000247.1:0-4988 GCA_035487655.1 Rhizomicrobium sp.
TGAAGGACGAGGCCTCCATGCTGGCGGGTTTCGCGCAGGCCGGCGCGCTGATGATCTCGATTGCGGCAGGCACCTCGGTGGAAGCTTTGATGAAGTCCTGGGGGAGAAGGGCCCGCATCATCCGCGCCATGCCGAACACGCCGGGCGCCATCGGCGCCGGCATCACCGGCCTCTATGCCGCCAAAGGAACGACGGCGGCTGACAAGAAACGTGCCGCATCCTTGCTGGCGGCGCTGGGTGAAACCGTCTGGGTGGCAAAGGAGGAACTGATTGACAGCGTCACCGCCGTCTCCGGCTCGGGACCTGCCTATCTGTTCTTGATGGCGGAAGCCCTGACCGAAGCGGGCGTGGCGGAAGGGCTGCCGCGCGCACAGGCCGAGAAATTCGCCCGCGCCACGGTGGCGGGCGCCGGGGCGCTGTTGGCGGCCGACAAGTCGCCGGTTTCGGCACTGCGCGAAGCCGTCACCAGTCCTGGCGGCACCACGGCGGCAGCGCTCTATGTCCTGATGGCGGAGGACGGGCTGGTGGCGTTGATGACGCGCGCCGTGCATGCCGCGCGCAAACGGGCGGAGGAGATGGGGTAGCGCAAGTCCGTCATCTATTGGTGAAGGCGGCAACCAGCCGCTCGCCCAAGCTCGCGGCGTTCGCCGCTCAAAACGGTCCACTGGACCGTATTGACCGCCCGCGGCGGTCGCGGCTCACACTGGCAACCGCACCGTCGCCTTCAATCCGCCCATGGCGCTCTGGTCGAGCAGAATATCCCCGCCATGCGCGCGGGCGATGTCGCGGGCGATGGCGAGCCCGAGGCCCGAGCCGCCGCTTTGCAGATTGCGTCCCTCATCCAGGCGATGAAAGGGGCGAAAAGCCTCTTCCCGCCGCGGTTCGGGAATTCCGGGACCATCATCCTCCACGGCGATTTCCACCAGCCGTTCGTCGTGGGTCAGGCTGACGGCCACCTTGGAGCCATGTTTGAGGGCATTGTCGATCAGATTGGCCAGCACCCGCCGCAAGCCCGCGCGCTTCACACTGACGGGAACATGCGCGGGCGCCGTGACTTGGATTTGCGATGCGGGCTTTGCCCGCTCGGCGGCCGAGGCGGCATCGCGCACCAACTCGCTGAGATCGGTGAGGCTGGCATCCTCGCCGCCTTCGCCACGCGCGAAAGCCAGATAGTCGTCCAGCATATGCTCCATTTCAGCGATATCATTGCGCATCGAGGTGACATCGGCATCGTCGGGCATCATCGCCAAGGTCAGCTTCATGCGTGTCAGCGGCGTCTTGATGTCGTGGCTTACCCCTGCCAGCATCTCGGTGCGCTGGGCAACATGGCGCTCGATGCGCTCGCGCATGGTGATGAAGGCTTGGGCGGCGCGGCGCACTTCGGTGGCGCCATAGGGCTTGAAATCCGGCACGGCGCGGCCTTTGCCGAAACTGTCGGCGGCGCGCGCCAGCCGCTCGATGGGCCGGACCTGGTTTCTCAGGAAGATGATGGCAATGCCCATCAACAGCAGCGAGGAGCCCACCATCCAGAGAATGAAGATATCGGGCTTGGAAACGGTGACGCGGTCGCGCGGCACCAGCACGGACAGGACCCCGTCATGCACATCCACCCGGATTTCGAAATCATCGCCGATGCGGGCAGTGCGGAAGTCACGGTCGGCGCCGATGCGCTGCTCCAGAATGTCATCCAGCGCCATGTCGATGGTGCTGGTCAGCCGCCCATGGTAACGCGGCAAATTCTGGCCAGGAAGAAACCGGATGCGATAATCCAGCTGGCGCGCCGCCAGCACCCGCAGCCTTTCGCGGGCGGGACTTTGATTATTGTCTTCCAGCGCCACCAACATGGCCATGTCGGCGGCGACATCGCGCGCCAGCCGCCTGGTGGTGGTGTCCAGGTCGCGCTCGAAAAACACATAGGCAATGATCGCCTGCAAAAGGACGATAGGCGCGACGATGATGATCAGCGAGCGGCCGAACAGCCCGCGTGGCAGCAGCCGCTTGAGCGACCAGCCCTCATCCACGGTCAGGTACCAACATATAGCCACGCCCCAATGCGCCCGCATTGGGGCCATCAAATAGGGTTGGCGGAAAAGGGCTAACCACGGTCAGGTACCAACATATAGCCACGCCCCAATGCGCCCGCATTGGGGCCATTAGATAGGGTTGGCGGAAAACGGCTAACCACGGTCAGGTACCAACATATAGCCAACCCCGCGCACCGTCTGTAGATAGAGCGGCAGCTTGGGATCTTCCTCGATCTTGCGGCGCAGCCGAGTCACTTGCACGTCGATCGAACGCTCCAACGCCACATTCAGCCGTTTGCACAATTCTGTCCGGCTGAAGGGCCGTCCCGCATGGGTGGCGAAGAGTTGCAGCAACGCGGCTTCGGCTCCAGTCAGCTTCACCGGTCGTCCCGCACGCGTCAGCCGCGACGTGCTGGGATCGAACAGCGCCTCGCCCATGCGTACCGGTCCCTGCACGGGCAGTTCCGCCGGCGTCGCGCGGCGTAGCAGCGAATTGACCCTGAGCAAAAGCTCGCGCGGCTCAAACGGCTTGGGCAGGTAATCGTCAGCTCCCAATTCCAGGCCCGCGATGCGGTCGGCGGGGTCGCCCCGCGCGGTCAACATCAAGATGGGGATCGCGGACTCCTGGCGCACGCTGCGGGTCAGTTCCAGGCCGGATTCCCCTGGCATCATCACATCCAGGATCAACAGATCGAATTCCATGCTTTTCATCAGGGCGCGAGCCTCCGGCGCCCCAGGGGCTGCGCTCACCCGGTAACCATTGGACGACAAATAGCGCTGCAACAAGGCGCGCAACCGCTCGTCATCATCCACCACCAGCAGATGGGGCTCATCCGGGGCAGGCAAACTCATGGCTGCCATGCCCTGGGAAGGGGCGAAAAAGCCCTTGTCACCCTTGCGGGTTTCGCGCCGGCCATGCTGCAATACATGGCAGAAAAACTAGGCCCTCCCTCAAGGGCGGGCAAGCCCGGCAGGACAAAGCTTAGGATTAAACGCAATGGCAGACGTGATTCCCTTCGACCAACGCGATGGTTCGCTTTGGTATGACGGCAGGCTGGTGCCCTGGAAGGATGCCAAGACCCATGTGCTGACTCACGGACTGCATTATGGCTCTTGTGTGTTCGAGGGCCAGCGCATCTATGGCGGCACGATCTACAAGCTGAAGGAACATACCGAGCGGCTGTTCTCTTCCGCCGAAACCCTGGGGATGAGGATTCCTTACACTCAGGACCAGATCAACCAGGCTTGTATCGAGGCCGCGGCGGCTCAGAACATCAAGGACGGCTACCTGCGTCCTGTCGCATTCCGCGGCAGTGAGATGATGGCAGTGTCCGCGCAGAATACCACCATCCATGTCGCCATCGCCTGCTGGCCCTGGCCGTCCTATTTCAGTCCGGCGGAAAAGCTCAAGGGCATCCGGCTGGACATTGCGCGCTATCGTCGGCCCGCCGCCGACACAGCCCCGGTCCACGCCAAGGCCGCCGGCCTCTACATGATCTGCACGCTCTGCAAGCATGAGGCTGAGGCCAAGGGCTTTGCCGACGCGCTGATGTTCGACTATCGCGGCTATGTCGCGGAAGCCACCGGCGCCAATGTCTTCTTCGTGCAGGACGGCGCGCTGCACACACCCATACCCGACTGCTTCCTCAATGGCTTGACCCGTCAGTCGGTGATCGCCATCGCCAAGGCGCGCGGCGTCAAGGTGGTGGAGCGGCATATCCAGCCGGAAGAAATGACCGGCTTCACGGAATGTTTTCTCACCGGCTCGGCAGCCGAAGTGACGCCCGTGTCGGAGATCGGCCCCTATCGCTTCAAGCCCGGCGCGCTGACGGAAACGCTGATGAATGCTTATGCAGATGAAGTCAGGGGCGTCGCGAAGGTCTCTGCCTAAGGCGCTCGGCCGATCTCACCCAGTCGCGGCGAGTCCGGCGTGGGGCCGGGGCGCAAATGCGCCATGCCGTTGCGGAAATAAGCCACGCCGGTATAGACGGTGAGCGCCGCGGCCAGCCAGAGTAGGAAATAGGCAATAGCCGCATAGGTCAGCGACGGCATGCCCGGCACCAAGCGGTCGGCCAAAGGCGTGAGGATCATGGCGCCGATGGCGATCATCTGAACCGCGGTCTTGAACTTGGCCACGTTGGTGACCGGGACGCTGACGCGCGTGCCCGCCAAGAATTCGCGCAAGCCCGACACCAGGATCTCACGCGCCAGGATGATCAGGGCGGGCACCAGCTTGAGCAGGCTCAACATCCCGTTGGGTTTGATCTGGGTGAAGGTGCCTTCCGCCACCAGCATCATCAGCGCCACCGCCACCAGCACCTTGTCGGCGATGGGATCCAACATGCGCCCGAAATCCGAGCCGGCCTTGAGCTTGCGGGCGGCGAAGCCGTCCAGCCAATCGCTGACGCCAGCGATCACGAACACCGTGAAGGCCACAAGCCGGGCGACATCGCCGGGAATGACAAAGGCCACGACAAAGACTGGCACCAGCAGGATGCGCAGGATGGTTAGGGCGTTGGGCAGGGCGAACATAGGATCAGTTTAGAACCCCTCCAGCCTCGGGTCACCTCTTACTTTAGGCCATTCCGTCTTGTGCCCACGCTTACTTTTGGTCGTTCCGGCTTGCGCCGACGCTCATGTCGGATGGAAGAAATCGAAGATTTTCTTGGCCAGTGTCTCGCTGACCCCGGAAACCGCAGAAAGGTCGGCGAGGCTGGCACCGGCCACGGCGCGGGCGGAACCAAAGTGCTGCAACAAAGCGCGCTTCCTGCCTGTCCCCACGCCCGCGATCTCGTCCAGAGGGTTGGCCCCGATGGCGGCACTGCGCTTCTTGCGATGGCCACCGATGACAAAACGATGAGCCTCGTCGCGCAACCGTTGCAAATAGTACAGGACCGGGCTTTTGAGATCGAGGCGGAAGGGCTCCTTGCCGGGCATGTAGAAATGCTCGCGGCCGGCGTCACG
>DATHLY010000248.1:0-4528 GCA_035487655.1 Rhizomicrobium sp.
ATAACGTGTCACAGAGCGGCAATCCTGCCAAGTCTAGGTCCGTCACGTCCGGCAGTCTTCTGTCCGTCACAGAAGCGCGGGCGCGGATGCTGGCCTTGGCGCGACCGCTGGATGGCGAGCTTGTGCCTTTGCAGGCCGCGCTGGGCCGGGTGCTGGCCGATGCGGTTGTGGCCATGCGCGACCAGCCGCCATTCGACGTTTCCGCCATGGACGGATATGCCTTGCGAAGCAGCGAGACGCCGGGCCGTCTGCAGGTCTGCGGAGAGTCCGCCGCGGGACACGGTTTTGAGGGCCGTGTCGAGTCCGGCATGGCCATCCGCATCTCGACCGGCGCCGCCATGCCCGATGGCGCCGATACGGTGGTCATCCAGGAGGATGCGCGTCGTCAGGGCGATCATGTGATTGTCCCGGCAACGACAGCGGGGACAAATATCCGGCCGCGCGGCGGAGACTTCGCCGCTGGCGCAGTCCTGCTCTCCAAAGGACGCGCGCTTAATGGCGTGGCGCTGTCGCTGGTAGCGGCGAGCGGAGCCGGGCAGGCGCGCGTGGTCCGCGCCCCGAAGGTTGCGATCTTGAGCAGCGGCGATGAACTGGCGCCGCCTGGTTCGGATCCGGGTCCGTACCAGATCTTCGATTCCGCAACCTTCGGCATTGCAGGGCTGGTACAGGCATGGGGCGGCGTTCCCCAACGCCTCGGGGTTGAGAAGGACGATATTGCGGCAATCTCTCACGCGGCCGCACGTGGCCTCAAGGACAGCGACTTGCTGGTGGTGGTCGGCGGCGCCTCGGTTGGAGACCACGATCATGCCCGCGCCGCCCTTTTGAAACTTGGCCTCACGCTTGCGGTAGAGAAGATCGCGGTCAGGCCTGGCAAGCCGACATGGTTCGGCGCGACGCAACACGGTCTGGTGCTGGGATTGCCGGGCAATCCGGCTTCGGCGCTTGCCTGTGCCACGCTTTTCCTGCGTCCCCTGATCGAAGCGATGCTGGGCCGCGATCCGCATGCCTGTGTCGCGATGCACTGCGCCTGTCTGCTGCATGCGCTTCCCGCCAACGGCCCGCGCGAACATTATCTGCGGGCGCGGCTGGAGGTGGATGGCGAGGGGCAACACAGGGTGAAGGCTTTTGAGGACCAGGATTCCTCGTTGATATCGGTATTTGCTGCCGCCAATGCGCTGATCCGCCTTCCGCCGGATGCGCCGGAAACCGCGGCAGGCGCTATGGTCGATGTCCTGCCGCTGGGTGGCTTTTGATGCTTTCGGCGGCGGAGGCCCAGATCCTGTCGACAAGTTTCAGCGTTGCGGTGCTGGCTTTGCTATGGTCATTGCCGCTCGCCATTGCCTGCGCCTTCCTGCTGGCGCGGCAGTTTCGCGGCAAATTCCTTTTGGATGGGCTGGTCCACCTGCCCATTATCCTGCCGCCGGTTCTCACCGGCTTTCTGCTGTTGCTGCTGTTCGGGCGTAATGGTCCCATCGGCCGCTGGCTGGAGTATCTTGCAGGCATCCATCTGGTTTTCACCCGCCAAGGCGCGGCGCTCGCCACGGCAGTGATGATCTTTCCCATCCTGGTGCGGGCAAGCCGCATCGCCTTTGAAACCATGGACCCGCATCTGTTCGAAGCCGCAGCGGTGCTGCGGGCTGGACCGTTGGACCGCTTCTTTTCCATCGCGCTGCCTTTGGCCGGGCCGGGAATTCTGGCTGGCGCCGTCACCGCCTTTGCCGCCGGCATGGGTGAATTTGGCGCGGTGATCACATTTGCCGCCAATATTCCCGGCCAGACCCAGACCTTGCCCTTGGCGATCTATGCGGTGCTGCAACAGCCGGGCGGAGAAGCGGAGGCAATGCGCCTGGCGGCGATGTCCTTCACGCTTGCCATGAGCGGACTGATCGGCGCGGAATTCCTGCAACGTTGGATGAAACGGCGGCTTCAGGGATGAGCGCTCTTGATGTCGATATCCGGCTGGCGCGGGGCGCCTTTCGACTGCAAGCGAAATTTCGCGCGCCCGGAGACGGCATCACCGTACTGTTCGGTCCATCCGGCGGCGGCAAGTCCAGCCTTCTGTCGGCGATCGCCGGGCTCATTCCCTGCGGGGGGTATGCGCGGCTCGGCCGCGAGCTCCTGTGCGACAGTGAAGTGGACCTGGATGTGCCGCCCCATGAACGAGGCATCGGCATGGTGTTTCAGGACGCGCGATTGTTTCCGCATCTTACGGCGCGACAGAACATCGCCTATGCGTTCAAGCGCGCACCGGCGCACCGCCGCCGGAAAATCGAGGATGTGGCAAGGTATTTCGACATCGCGCCGCTGCTGGACCGGCCGGTCGGGAATCTGTCGGGCGGCGAGAAAAGCCGGGTGGCATTGGCCCGCGCGCTGGTGGCCGCGCCGGATTTCCTCCTGCTGGATGAGCCTTTCGCGGCTTTGGATGGAATTCGCCGCCGTGCCTTCATCCAGGTGCTGCTGGACATGCATCGCAGCTTTGGCCTTCCCATGTTGGTGGTGACCCACAGCATTGACGATGCGGCGGCGCTGGCTTCGCACCTGGTGGCCATCCAGGCCGGGCGCGTGGTGACGGAGGGCGCCCTCGAGCAGGCGACCCGCGAGCCTGCATTCACGGCGCTCTTGGACCCGCGCGACATGGGCGCCGCGGTCTCGGGACTTCTGCTCCACACTGGCCCCGATCCGGGTCACAAATATCTGTGGCTGCGCGCCGACCATATCGTGCTGGCGGCAGAACGGCCGCGAGCCATTTCGGCACGCAATATCCTGGAGGGGGAAGTCGCTGTTGTCCGGACCGAGGCAGACGGAAGCCGGCTTGTCGAGCTTAAGACCTCCGTGGGCCCGATCCTGTCACGCGTAACCCAGGAGGCGGTGGAGGAATTGGGCCTGGCCGAGGGCCGCCGGGCCTGGGCGCTGGTGAAAGTTCACGCTCTTCAGCACTGAGTGTTCCCGGCACCAATTGTGAGCGGTAACATTCTCGTGGACCCATCGAGCATTTTGCTGCCGGCGATTTTCTGCCACTATGGCAGGAACAACAAAAATTCAGGGGGTTAGCGTTGGGAGTGCTTAGCAGCGAAGAGCGTCAGCGGCTGGAAGATATCGGGTTCATGACCTGCATGACCCTGGTCCTTCTGGGCAACTATGCGCAGACCGGACATTTCGGCGGACCCCTGGCATACACGCCTTTCAATGTGGCGGCGCACCTGATTGGGCCGGAGCGCGGCGGCCTCGCTTACGACTATCGCCGGCCCAAGCATCCGTTCGGCGACAAGTTCATGCTGGCGGCCGGCCACAGCGTGCCGACTTGCTACGCGCTTTACATGGTCCTGGGCCAGGCACTGGAACGCAGGTTCAAGCTGACGGGCGATAAGCGCTACTATGCCGATCCCCATGTCGCGATGCTGCCTATCGATGCGCTGGGCTTTCGCCGCGGGGCGGGCGCGCTCAAGACCCTGCTGGCGGAAAACGGGCTTGCCAACGATCCGCTGTTCGCACAGGCCAAGGCGCGGGGCATCAAGGCGCTGTCGGGCCATGCCGAAAGCATCGACGTCACCAATGACGTCAACGGCGGACCCTCCGGCGTAGGTATTGCCACGGCGGCGGGCAAGGCGGCGTTCTGGGACATGGCGGGCGGTCCGTCCAAGATCATCGCGCTGGAAGGCGAGTTCGCCATGACCGAAGGCCATGCGCAGGAGCTTAAGACCCAGGCGCTGGCGCTGAAGGTCGGCAAGCGGCTGCGCATCATCCTGTCGGATAACAATGCCGGCATCGACGATGTGCTTTTGGGCGGCGTGATTTCCAACAAGTTCACCGGTTACAATCTAGTCGACCAATGGACGTCCTATGGCTGGAATGTCCTGACTGTGGAGAATGGCGGCGATTACGGCCAGATCGTCGCTGCGCTTGAGGCGATGGAGGCTGGCGATCCGGCCGACAAGCGGCCGATGATCGCGATCGCCAAGACCATCAAGGGCTATTGGCCCGCCGCGTCCAACGGTCAGTTGACGCCGACGGTCAAGCAGATCGTCAGCTATCAAAGCCATCCCTATGGCTACAAAATGAACTCCGATTATTTCGTGGCGCTCGCCGGCACATTCGAGGAACGCTACGGAATCGAGTTCGAAGGCATCCGAAAGGGGCCCGTCACCAACGAACGCGAGCGTCTGATTCAATTCAAGACCAATATCGACAAGGCGATGTCGGTCTTGGATCAGAACGGCTTGGGCGATTGGTTGGCCGAGCGGCTGGTGACTCTGGGCGAGGCCATCAAGGATGACCGTGACGTCGCCTTCACCAAAAAAGGCAATCCCTTTTTGGACGAAAGGCTCCGCCCCGCCAATCTGCCGTCGGAGCCGGTAAAGGTCACGGCGGCAAATCATGTCTCGGGCGCCAGCAAGGAGGTTTCGATTTCCCTGTTCCGCAAAGCAGGGGAAATGGCGGGCGCGCGCCGCGCCATTTCCGAAATCATCAAATGGATGAATTATGTCACGGACAACCGCTTCGTTACGCTCGCGGCGGACCTGTCGGAGTC
>DATHLY010000249.1:0-2717 GCA_035487655.1 Rhizomicrobium sp.
GAGGTGCAGGATATTGCCGCCATCGCCAGGGCCGCCCACGCGCACGGCGCAGCGGTCTTGATGGACAATACCTGGGCCACGCCGCTTTTCTTCCAGCCGCTGGCCCATGGCGTGGACCTCTCCATCCAGGCCGCCACCAAATATATCGGCGGTCATGCCGATGTGATGCTGGGCTATGTCTCGGCCAATGAGCGTCATGCCGCGCGTCTGCACCAGGTCCATGGCGATTTGGGTCTCTATGCCAGCGGCGATGATTGTTTCCTGGGCCTTAGAGGACTGCGCACCTTGGCGGTCCGGCTGGCGCGTCATCAGGAAACCGCCCTCGCCCTGGCTCGCTGGCTTCAGGCGCGTCCCGAGATCGTCCGCATCCTCTATCCACCGCTGGAGGGCGATCCCGGCCATGCCTTGTGGCGGCGCGATTTTTCGGGCGCCTGCGGCTTGTTCGGTTTGGTACTCAAGCCGGTGCCGGACGACGCGGTCGCCCGGTTTGTCGACGGGTTGCAACATTTCGGTATCGGCTATTCCTGGGGCGGGTTTGAAAGCCTGATCGTTCCGGCGCATATCAGGCGCACAGCCAAGCCCTTCGTGGCGGAAGGGCCGGTGCTGCGCATCCATGCCGGCCTGGAAGACGCCGGCGACCTGATTGCCGACCTGGAACAGGGCCTGGCGCGCATGAAAGAAGCATTGTGACCGATCATCTCACCCATTCCGCCTTTGTCTCGGCGGTGAAATTCAATGACGACGGCCTGGTACCGGCGGTCGCGCAGAGCAAGGAGACCGGCGAAGTCCTGATGCTCGCCTGGATGACCAGGGGCACGCTGGAGGAGACACTGGCGACCGGCCATGTCACCTACTGGTCGCGGTCGCGCCAGAAAGTCTGGCGCAAGGGTGAAACCAGCGGCAATCATCAGCGCCTGGTGGAGGCTTTTGTGGACTGCGACGGCGATGTGCTTCTGCTCAAGGTCGATCAGATGGGTCCCGCCTGCCACACCGGCGCGCCAACCTGCTTCTTCCGGAAATTCACCTGAAAGGGAACCCGGCAGCCGGGGTATAGTGGACCGCCGGAGTCGCCATGTCAGACCTGAAGTCATCCCTGCCCCGTCCCGTCGCTCCCAAGCCCGACACGCTGACGGCCAGGTTCATGACCACTGTGATCACCGGGGTAGTCGTGGCCGGACTCTATTTCGGCCGGCCGGTCCTGTTGCCTCTGGCCCTTGCGGTGCTCATTTCCTTCGCCTTGGCGCCCCTGGTCAGCCTGCTCAAGCGGCTCCGGCTCGGCAATGTCGTGCCGGTGCTAATCAGCGTGCTTCTGGCGGTGGTGGTCATGTCGTCGCTGGCGGCCTTCATGGGATCACAGCTGGCGAGCCTGGCCACGGACCTGCCGCGCTATCAGACCAACCTTGCTCACAAAATCCATTCGGTGGTGGGTTCGGCCGTCCATAACACGACGCTCACCCAGCTGAACAGGACGATCGAAAGTCTCTCAGAACAGGTGACGGGCGGCACCAAGGCCGAAGAAGCCGTCAGCTCCGAGCCCAATCAGATCAAGCCGGTGCCGGTGGTAATTCAGCGCACCACGCTGACCCCGTGGGCGGTGGCGCAGAATGTGCTGGGGCCGCTGCTGGAGCCCCTGGGCCTGATTGCGCTGGTGCTGGTGTTTGTGGGCTTCATCCTGCTGCAGAAGGACGACTTGCGCGATCGCTTTGTGCGGCTTGCCGGCTCGCGCGACATGCAGCGCACCACGGTGGTGCTGGATGAGGCCGCCAGCCGCTTGTCGCGTTACCTTTTCCTGCAGACCTGCATCAACACCTGTTTCGGATTGGTGATCGGATTTGGACTTTGGCTGATCGGCATCCCCAACGCCGGCCTGTGGGGCTTGATGTCCATGCTGCTGCGCTTTGTGCCCTATGTCGGCGTGCCCTTGTCCTCTCTGTTTCCGATCACGCTGGCGCTGGCGGTCGATACCGGTTGGTCCAAGATGGTGTGGACCATGGGGCTTTATGGCGGGGTGGAGTTCATCGTTGGCCAGCTCGTCGAACCTTTCCTTTATGGCCGCAGCATGGGGCTATCCGCCGTGGCGGTCGTTGTCGCTGCCGTGTTCTGGACCTGGCTGTGGGGGCCGATGGGCCTGTTGCTCTCCACCCCGCTCACCATGTGCTTTGTGGTGTTCTCCCGTCATGTCGAGAGCCTGAAATTCCTGGACGTGATGCTGGGCGACCAACCTGCCCTGCGCTTCGAGGAAAGCCTGTATCTGCGAATGCTGGCGGACGATCCGGATGAGGCCACCGATGAAGCCGAGGGCTTCCTGCGCTCCAAATCCTTGTCGGCCTATTATGACGAGGTGGCGGCCCGCGCCCTGATGCTAGCCCAGCATGACGTGGACCGCGGCGTGCTGGACCCGCTCCGCCAGACGCGCATCCGCGATGCCATCAAGGGATTGATCGTCAATCTTGCAGACCGCAAGGATGAGTCCGTTCTGGGCGCGGATCTGCCCGACAGCTGGCGCAATGCGTCGCGGGAGCCAGTCCTTTGCGTGGCGGGACGCGGACCGCTGGACGAAGCCGCCGCCCTGCTCCTGGTGGACATGCTGAGCAAATACGGCATCGTCGCGCGGGTGGTGTCGTCGGATGAAACCTCGGCCACCAACATCCGGGAATTGTCCTGCGAAGGCATTCAATTGACCTGTGTCTCCTACCTGGAGCCCGGCACCTTCAAGA
>DATHLY010000250.1:0-3325 GCA_035487655.1 Rhizomicrobium sp.
GGGTTGCCGTCCGGCGGGCGCCCGCGGTGTCGCAAGGCTCGACCGATGGACACCGCATCGCTCTTCGCCTTGCTTCTGGTGGATCGCCTCGCCGGACGGCAACGCCGGCTGCTTCCACCTCAGAAAATCAGGCTCTATAACTCAGGTATGCGTGCCGTTCTCAAATCCCTCGACCCGGTGATGCTGAATTATGCGGCCAACCTCCTGGAGCAGGAGGGGATCGAATCCGTAGTTTTCGACACGCATGCCAGCGTGATGGATGGCAGCATGGGATTTTTGCCGCGGCGGCTGATGGTGCTGGATGAGGATTTCGGCCGCGCGGAGAAACTCTTGCGCGATGCTCTCCCAGAGGCGATGTGAGCGATCTCCCCCGCATGCGAAGCAAAAGCGGGGGAGATGCCCGTAGCAGCGCTTGCGCTGCAAAGGGAGAGGGGGCAATGGATACGTTTCTTGGCGGAAAGGTGCGCATAACCCAATCGCAAACGGGATTCCGTTCGGGCCTGGACGCCGTGATGCTGGCAGCCGCCGTGCCCGCGGTGACGGGGCAGAGTTTCCTGGAATTGGGAGCAGGCGACGGAACCGCAAGCCTATGTCTGGCGGCTCGCGTTCCGGGTGTTTCCGTCGTCGGCGTGGAGCGCGAAGAGAGCTTGGTGGCACTGGCGTGTGACAATGCCGCCGCCAATCATGCCGACTGCACTTTCGTGGCCGCCGATATTTTCGCGCTTCCCGCCGAACTAAAGCGCGAATTCGACCAGGTCTTCTGCAATCCGCCCTTTCATGGCGAGGGACAGGCATCGCCTGATGCCGCACGCGCCGCGGCCTTGATGGACGATGGGCAGTTGCGTGACTGGTTGAAGCTTGGCCTGCAGCGCACGGTCTCGGGTGGCTTTTTCACCGCCATCCTGCGCGCCGACCGCCTCAATGAGGCCTTGGCGGCGCTGCCGCAAACGGGTGTATCGCTGTTTCCGCTCTGGCCCCGGGAGGGTGTGGCCGCCAAACGGGTGATCATCCAGGCCCGCAAGGCCTCACGAGCCGCCTTCAGCCTGTTGCCGGGGCTGGTGCTGCACCGGGACGATGGGTCCTGGACCCCTGGGGCCGAGGCCGTGCTGCGGCGCGGGAGCGCGCTTGCCCTGTCGGAGGCGCGTCTGTAGGTTCCGCCCGCTTCCAGAAGGCGGGAATCGGTGGCCAAAGCCAGCACCTTTCAGGACCTTATTCTCACCTTGCAGAACTACTGGGCGGCTCATGGTTGCCTGATCCTGCAGCCCTATGACGACCAGATGGGCGCGGGAACCTTCCATCCCGCCACCACGCTTCGGGCGCTGGGGCCGCATGCCTGGAAGGCGGCCTATGTTCAGCCCAGCCGTCGCCCGTCCGACGGTCGCTACGGCGAAAATCCCAACCGCCTGCAGCACTATTACCAGTACCAGGTGATCCTGAAGCCCGCGCCGGAGAATGTGCAGGAGCTGTATTTGGGTTCGATCCGCGCTATCGGGCTCGATCCCGACCTGCATGACATCCGCTTTGTCGAGGACGACTGGGAAAGCCCCACCTTGGGCGCGGCGGGCCTGGGCTGGGAAGTGTGGTGCGATGGGATGGAGATCACCCAATTCACTTATTTCCAACAGGTTGGCGGCATCGATTGCGATCCGGTCTCAGCCGAAATCACCTACGGCCTGGAACGACTGGCCATGTATGTGCAGGATGTCGAGTTCGTCTATGACCTGAAGTTCAATGAACATACGAGCCCGAAGGGCGATATTCACATAGTTCGTTATGGCGAGGTGTTCCATCAGGCCGAGCAGGAATTCTCCGCCTACAATTTCGAGCGCGCCGACACAGAGATCCTGTTTCAGCATTTCAAGGACGCCGAGAAGCAGTGCCGGGAATTGCTGACAGGCAAGAAGCTTGCGTTGCCGGCGTACGACCAGTGCATCAAGGCGAGCCACGCCTTCAATCTGCTGGATGCGCGGGGCGTGATCAGCGTCACCGAACGCGCCGCCTATATCGGCCGCGTGCGCGCCTTAGCCCAGGCGTGCTGCGAAGCCTGGCTTGAGACGGACATGGGCGCCTACAAGCCCCGATTTGCAGACAAAGAGACAGGGTAATGCCTGACCTGCTGCTTGAATTGTTCTCTGAAGAAATCCCCGCCCGCATGCAGGCGGGAGCAGCGCGCGACCTGGAACGCTTGATGGTGGGCGCGCTGACCGATCGCGGCTATCTGTTTGAAGGCATCAAGGCGTTCGCGGGCCCGCGGCGGCTGACTTTGGCGGTCTCCGGCCTTCCCGCCAAGCAGAAGGATGTGCGCGAGGAACTTAAGGGTCCCAAGACCGATGCGCCGCAGGCCGCGCTCGACGGGTTTTTGAAAAAGACCGGCCTGACCAAGGAACAGCTCAAAGTCGAAAAGACTCCCAAGGGCGATGTCTATCTGGCGGCGATCGAAAGGGCAGGCCGCGAGACGCCACATGTGCTGGCCGAGATCATTCCCGAGGTGATGGCCAAGCTGCCCTGGCCAAAATCCATGCGTTGGAAGCCTGGACTTTCGGTGCGCTGGGTGCGTCCGCTTCATTCCATTCTCTGCACCTTTGATGGCGAGTTGGTGCCGTTCTCCTTTGCGGGCATTTCCAGCGGCTTGCACACGCTCGGCCATCGCTTCCTGTCGGAAGGAAAGATCGAGGCCAAGCGTTTCGACGGCTATGCCCAAAAGCTGAAAGCCGCCCATGTGGTGCTGGAGGCGGAAGAGCGCGCCGCCATCATCTTCGAGGGCGTCAAGCAGGCGGCCTTTGTCCATGGATTGGAGATGATCCCAGACGAGGGGCTTTTGGCGGAAGTGTCGGGTCTGGCGGAATGGCCGGTGCTCTATGTCGGCACCATCCAGGGCGAGTTCATGGATGTGCCGGCGGAAATTCTTCAGACTTCCATGCGCACGCATCAGAAATATTTCAGCTTGCGCGATCCGAAAACTGGGAAGATGGCCAACCGCTTTGCCCTGGTTGCCAACATGATCGCCAAGGACGGCGGCAAGGAGATCGTGGCGGGCAATGAGCGGGTGCTGCGCGCGCGCCTGTCGGATGCCAAATTCTTCTGGGACGAAGACCGTAAGCATTCCCTGGAAAACCGGGTCGAGAAGCTCAAGGGCATTGTCTTCCACGCCAAGCTGGGCACGCAATATGAGCGGGTTCAGCGGATCGAGAAGCTGGCAGGCGAGATTGCCCAAAAGATCGGCGCGGACGTGGAAATGGCCAAACGCGCCGCGCGGCTGTGCAAGGCCGATCTGACATCGGGCGTGGTGGGCGAATTCCCGGAATTGCAAGGCGTAATGGGCCGC
>DATHLY010000251.1:0-12432 GCA_035487655.1 Rhizomicrobium sp.
CTCTTTTCGCCTGCGAACAGGCGGCCATTTCGCCCGACATTCTCTGCCTGGCCAAGGGACTTTCCGGCGGCAGTTTGCCTTTGGCGGCAACCTTATGCCGGGAGGAGATTTTCGCAGCGCATTATTCCACCGACCGCAGCCGAACTTTTTTCCATTCCAGCTCTTTCACCGCCAATCCGATTGCCTGCGCCGCGGCCCGCGCCAATCTGGAAATCTGGCGCGACGAGCCTGTGCTGGAACGCATCGCCCGGCTGGCACAAGCGCAGGAAGACCGTTTGGCACGCTTTCGAGACCATAGGTGTTTCGAGAATGTGCGCCGGATAGGCACCATCACCGCGCTGGACTTGAAGGTGGCGGACGCCGGCTATCTGGCCCATGTGGCGCCGGACCTGATACAATTCTTTCACGCCAAGGGCATTTTGCTGCGCCCCCTGGGCAATACGATTTATGTCCTGCCGCCCTATTGCGTGACTGCGGCGGAGCTCGATCTGGTCTATGATGCCATCCTGGAGGCGGCCGGAAAATTTGGGTAACCGGCGCGCCTTTAGGCGCGAATTGGCAGTCGTAGATATTGCCGGGAGGCGTCCATGCGCATGAAGCCGATTTATCTGGTAGCCGCCGCCCTAGCGGCATCCGCCATTCCGTTCCTGTCTTTCCGTGTCGCGGCGCAAGACCTGGATAAGGAGATCCCTGCCGCCCTGTCCGATCCCGCCAATCCCGTGACATCAGAGGTTGCGGTGCTGGCGGGAGGCTGTTTTTGGGGCCAGCAGGGACTGTTCGAGCATGTCAAAGGCGTGACCAAGGTCGTGGCCGGTTATTCCGGCGGCGGCAAGCAGACTGCCAACTACGACAGGGTCAGCGACGGCGACACCGGCCATGCGGAATCGGTGCAGATCACCTTTGATCCCCATCAGGTGACATTCGGCCAGCTGCTGCGGATTTATTTTTCGGTGGCGCATGATCCCACCGAGATCAATCGCCAGGGTCCGGACCAGGGAACCCAGTATCGTACCGAGATTTTCGCCGACGGCCCAGAACAGGAAGCCACGGCGCGCGCCTATATCGCCCAGTTGGATGCGGCGCACATCTTTGCCGCGCCCATCGCCACCAGAGTCGAGCCGCTGAAGGGCTTCTATCCGGCCGAGGACTATCACCAGGATTATCTGGTCCGGACCCCCCAGTCGGCTTACATCCAGATCAATGACTTGCCCAAGATCGCCGCCCTGAAGCGGGTCTGGCCGGATTACTACCGGGAAAAGCCGGTGCTTCTGGCCGAAAAGTAGCGCCGGTCTTTTGCCCACCGGCCTCACCGCTGCGCCGTCCTTAAGGCACCGGCTCGTCGTTTAAAATCGCCGCACTGGTGCCCATTTTAGGCCCATTACGGGCCTGTTACCTTCGTCAACTGGGACAAAACCGGCCTAGGGGCGGGTCGGGCGTTTCCTTTGCCGCGCTGATCTGGTAGGTCCTGCGCCGGCTTTTCGCCCCCTTGCCGCCAACCGGCGGTTTTTGCGGGCAAAAGCGAAGAAAATTAAAGCGAAACCGAACCATGAAAATTGAACGTCTGATTATAGGCGGTGCCGCGTTGCTGGTCGGCCTGCTCCTGGGTTGGATGGTGCGCGGCGTGGCGACCTACAATACCCACCAAGCCTCGATTGCCTCCTATGACGACTGGCGCGTGGCCTGTCCAGCAGCGGAAATGACGGCCGAAAACAAGGACGCGCATTGCGAGCTCAGCACCGATGTGATGGACAAGTCGCAAGCCACGCCCAGCGCGGTTGCTCGTGCCACCATCACCACCGATAAGGATGGCAAGCAGGTGATTGGCTTTGTGCTGCCCTATGGCGTGGCGCTCGAAGCCGGCATGGGCCTCAAGATCGGCAAGGATCCGGTGAAGGTCTATCAATACCGGACCTGCAACTCGATCGGTTGCATTGTGACCACGGCGTTTGACGACAAGTTGGCCGCCTCCCTGAAGGGCACTGACGATGCGTCCGTGATGTTTGCCGGCCTGGATGGCAAGCCGGTATCCGTTCCGATCTCGTTTAAGGGCTATCAGCAGTCCATGTCCGCCTGGAAGAGCCAGGAAGCACGCCGCAATTCCTGGTTCTGGAGACTGTGGTCGTGAGGTTGAAGCCTGTTTCGACGGGTATCCTGGCGGCCGCGCTGGCCGGTTTTGCTCTGATGTCTGGGGCCGCACTGGCGCAACAGGCGGCAGACGCGGCCGCTGCTCCTCCCAGCCCTCCCGAAGTCAAAGCCGTGGGCGACTGGCAAGTCCGTTGCTTCGCGGTCAAGAATGGCCATCCCTGCGACATGTTTCAGGAGATGGCCAGCAAGGATTCCAGGCAGCGCCTTTTGTCCTTTTCGCTGGCTTACGATCCCAGCCTTGATCGCCATCTCATGCAGATAACGGTGCCGTTGGATGTCTCGCTCCAGAAGGGGCTAACGATTCAGACCGACAACTACACTTCGCCGGTTCTGAAATTCCGCATGTGCACCCGGGAGGGCTGCTTTGTGCAGCTTGCTCCGGAGAATGCGATGGTCGAAGCGCTGGCCAAATCCGGTCCCGACGCCAAGCTCAATATTGCGGCGGAGGGCAACGGCAAATCCTATGGCCTGCAGTTCTCGCTCAAGGGTTTTGCGGCCGCCCATGACGATATGGTGGCCCAAGCCCGCGCCAAGGCCAAGCCGGCCGCCAAGACCGGCGCCGCCGCCAAGCCTTAACGAGGTTCGAATAATGATGAAATCCGTCCTTGTGGGAGTAGTCTTCACCGCCCTGTCCGTTTCCGGAGCCGCTTTTGCACAGCAAGCCGCTCCCGAAGCCCCTGGGCGTCCAGAGGTCAAGACAGTCGAAGACTGGATTGTGCGCTGCTTTCCGATCCAGAGCCCCAGCCCTTGCGACATGTTCCAGGAGCAGGACGCGAAGGAAACGCATCAGCGCGTATTGTCGCTCTCGATTGCCTATGTCCCCAGCCTCGATCGCCATGCGTTGCAGGTCTCGGTGCCGCTGGACATCGCCATTCAGAAAGGCGTGACCATCCAGACAGACAGCTATACGTCCCCCGTTCTCAGATATCGCCGTTGCGATCGCAACGGCTGTTATGTCGAGCAGGCGGTGGACAATGCCCTGGTGGAGGGCCTGGCCAAGTCGAGCGGTTCGGGCAAGATCAATGTCGTAGCCGACAACGGTAGAACTTTCCCCATCGGCTTTTCCTTGAAGGGATTTGCCGCCGCCCATGACGATATGGTGGCCCAGGCCCGCGCCAAGGCAAAGGCCGTGGAGAAGCAGCCGGCCGCCGCGCCTGCCACCAAGCCCTAGAACTGGCATTCATAAAGGCGAAAAGGCCGGTCCTGCGATCGGCCTTTTTTTATGCAGCGGCTGGCTTAAAGACCATCGCTGCGCCGTTCATACAGTAGCGCAGTCCTGTCGGCCGGGGTCCGTCGTCGAACACATGGCCCAGATGGCCGCCGCAGCGGCGGCAATGCACTTCGGTGCGTTCCATGAACAGCGAATGGTCTTCCGACGTTAGCACGGCATTGGGCAACGGACGAAAGAAGCTGGGCCATCCGGTGCCGCTGTCGAATTTGGTGTCGGAGGAATAAAGATCCAGTCCGCAGCCGGCGCAGGCGAACATGCCCTTGCGATGCTCGTCATTCAACGGTGAGGTGAATGGCGGCTCGGTGTCCTGGTGGCGCAGCACCTTGTAGGCGGCGGGCGACAGCAGCTTCTTCCATTCCGTGTCGTTTTTGGTCACCTCATATCCAAGCGCCGGACTCGAACCCAGAAAAGCGCTGCCCATCAGGCCTGCCAGGAAATGACGCCGTTGCATCCATGCCTCCATCGATACGCATTATACGTCCTATCAGTTCGCGCCTGGGATCAAAAAAGTTACCGGAACCCTTGCACTGTCAACCCGTTACCCCCTCGACGGAAATCAACTGGAGTTGAACATGGATAAGGACAGGATTGAAGGTTCCGCCAATCAAGCCAAAGGCGCTTTGAAGCAGGGGGCCGGCAAGCTCACGGGCGACGCCAAGCTTCAGGCGGAAGGCGCGGCCGACAAGGCCAAGGGCAAGGCCCAGAATGCCATCGGCGGTGTCAAGGACGCGCTAAGAGACATTTCCAAGCACTAGACGCGCTCTCAAGACCGGAAAAGCCCGGTCCCCAGTTGGGGGCCGGGCTTTTTCATGGGATTGTCGGCATCTGCTATTATCTATCGCCTAGCTGCCGTCGAAGGATTTTTCATGATCGGATTTCTCACCTGGCTCCGCGCCATCCTGCTGTCGGTCCTGAATGGCCTGGCCAAGGTCGCAATGCTGATGATTCTGGTCTTCGCGCTTTTGCTGGTGATCTCGCTAGCGCGCGGCGACGGATTGCCGGGCAACATGGTGCTGGCGCTGGACCTGCGCGAGCCAATCGACGATAGCGCCGCTTCTCCAACCAGCATTCTCACACCCAAGCGGGTGACGGTGATGGATGTGGTGCTGGGGCTGGACGCGGCGGGCCGCGATGTCCGCGTCAAAGGTGTGGTGATGCGGCTGGGCAATGGCGCGCTTTCCACGGCCGAAGCGCAGGAAATCGGCGCCGCTATCCAGCGCTTCCGCGCCAAGAAAAAGTTCGTGATCGCCCAGGCAACCGCCTTCTTTGGCGCCGGCTTGGGCGATTATCTCGCTGCCAGCGCCGCAAACGAGATTTGGATACAGCCCAAAAGTCCCTTCTCGCCTTCCGGCGCCGGCGGCGGCGAAATATTCCTGCGTGGCACCTTCGACAAGATCCATGCCGAGCCCCAGATCGCCAAGCGTGCCGAATATAAAAGCGCGGCCGACACCTTCATGGAAAAACAGATGTCGCCCGCCGATCGCGAACAACTCACCGCGCTGATGAATTCGGTCTACGACACGGCGGTCGCGCAGATGGCGGAGAATCGACATGTTTCCCGCGCCGACGTCATGGCGGCGCTGCAAGCGAGCCCGCAATTCGCCGAAGAGGCGCGCTCGCGGCGGCTGGTGGACCGCATCGGCTATGACGACGAGGCGCGCGCCGCCGCCAATGCGCGAGCTGGCAAAGGCGTAAAATCCGTCAAGTTCACCGACTATGTGAAGGATGCCATGCCGCGGCTGGGCACGGCCAATATCGCCATTGTCGAAGCGGCCGGCGAAATCCGCGACGGCACTGCGAAAAACTCGTGGCTCAATGCCTCCTCAGGCATCGCCAGCGATGATTTGTCGGCGGCGATCGATCAGGCGGCGCGCGACAAGAACATCAAGGCGATCGTGTTCAGAGTGGACTCGCCGGGAGGCTCTGTCACTGCGTCCGACCAGATCCTGCATGCGGTGAAGAAGTTGCAAAGGACGGGCAGGCCGGTGGTGGTCAGCATGGGGTCGGTCGCCGCCTCGGGCGGCTATTACATCTCCTTGAGCGCCAACAAGATCGTAGCGGAGCCCGGGACCATTACGGGCTCGATCGGAGTCCTGACCGGCAAGGTCAGTTTCGGCAAGACCTTGGAGCTGGTGGGCGCCAAGGCCGAGACGGTTGGAGTGGGCAAGAACACGCTGATGGATTCCCCGCTGGAGCCTTTCACCCCGGAACAATGGGCCAACCTCAACCATCAGGCCGATGTGATCTACGACGACTTCACCGAAAAAGTGGCGGCCGGTCGAAAAATTCCCCTGGATAAGGTGCGCGAAGCCGCCAGGGGCCGGGTCTGGTCCGGCGCCGATGCACGGGCCAATGGCCTGGTTGATTCGTTGGGGGGCTTTTGGACGGCGGCCCAGACGGCCGCCGGCCTGGCCTCTGTCTCCGCCGACACCATGACCTTCAGCGTCTATCCGCGTCCCACCGGCCTTTTAGGCCGGCTGGGGGCAGTTTCAGGAGGGCTCGAGGCCAGCTTGGGGATGCTGGAAAGGATCGAATCACTGCTCAACCTGCCAGCCTTGCGGACTGTCCTGGGCCAGGTAGCGGACCTGCCGGACGGCAGCCCAGGCAGCGTCATTCAGCTCAGGGCATCACATCTGCCGCGGCCGTGACACGGGAATCACAGGTTCCGCAATGAAACTGCTTGTTCCGCAAAAGTCTTGAACTATAATTTCCTCAGTGCGGGGGCACGAAGCTGGCTTGGGGGTACCATAACTGCGATTATGGTGCGCTGCGGTTTCGGGGCAGTCCGAAACGACAAGACAGTTGGAGTTCCATCATTTCCCAGTCCCCAAAAGGCTCTCCTAAGCCGGTCGAAGACTTAACCTTCGAGAGCGCGCTCAAGGAGCTTGAGGCCATTGTTTCCCGTTTGGAACAGGGCGAGGTGGATCTGGAGGATTCGATCGCTTTGTACGAACGCGGCCAGTCGCTGAAGGCCCATTGTGAAAAAAAGTTGAAATTGGCGGAAACGCGACTGGAAAAAATCGTGCTGGGCGCTTCGGGCGCGGAAATCGGCGAAAAGCTGGAAACGGCTTGAGCTTGCTTTGCCGTCTTAAAAAAGAGATTTATCGGTCATGAACATACCCAATACCAAGACCCCGCTGCTGGACCAGGTCGACCTGCCGGAAGACCTGCGCCGCCTGGAAAAGCACCAACTGCGCCGGTTCGCCGATGAATTGCGTGGCGACCTGATCGACATCGTCTCGGTCACCGGCGGGCATTTCGGCGCCGGGCTTGGCGTGGTCGAACTGACCACCGCGCTTCACTATGTGTTCGACACGCCACGGGACCGAATCATCTGGGATGTCGGCCACCAGGCCTATCCCCACAAGATCATCACCGGCCGCCGCGCCCGCATGCGCACCTTGCGCCAGGGTGGCGGGCTTTCCGGCTTCACCAAGCGCAGCGAGAGCGAATACGATCCTTTCGGCGCCGCCCATTCCTCGACCTCAATTTCCGCAGGCGTCGGCATGGCGGTGGCGCGCGATCTCAAGGGTGGCGACAATCATGTTATCGCGGTGATCGGAGACGGCGCCATGAGCGCGGGCATGGCCTATGAGGCCATGAACAATGCCGGCGCCCACAAGAACCGGCTGATCGTGATCCTCAACGACAATGACATGTCCATCGCCCCGCCCGTGGGCGCTATGAGCGCCTATCTGTCGCGGTTGGTGTCGTCGCGGCCCTATACCGGCATCCGCAATGTCGTCAAACGATGGGCGCGCAAGATGCTGCCGCGCGCCTTGTTCAAGGTGGCGCAGCGCACCGAGGAATATGCCCGCGGCATGGCCATGGGCGGCACCCTGTTCGAGGAAATGGGCTTCTTCTATCTCGGTCCCATCGACGGCCATAATCTCGACCACCTGATCCCGGTCTTGGAGAATGTGCGCGACACCATGCGCGGGCCGGTCCTGGTGCATGTGGTGACCAAGAAGGGCCATGGCTATGCCCCGGCAGAAGCGGCGCACGACAAATATCACGCCGTCAACAAGTTCACGGTCTTGACCGGCGAGCAGGCCAAGTCGACGCCCAAGGCGCCCGCTTATCAGAAGGTGTTCGGTGAGAGTCTGATTGCCGAAGCAAAAAAGGACGAACGCATCGTCGCCATCACCGCCGCCATGCCATCGGGCACCGGCGTGGACCTGTTCGAAAAGGCATTCCCCAAGCGCACCTTTGACGTGGGCATTGCCGAGCAGCATGGCGTGACTTTTGCGGCCGGTTTGGCCACCGAAGGCATGAAGCCATTCTGCGCCATCTATTCCACCTTCCTGCAGCGCGCCTATGACCAAGTGGTGCATGATGTGGCGATCCAGTCGCTGCCGGTGCGCTTTGCCATGGACCGCTGCGGCTTGGTGGGCTCGGACGGCGCCACCCATGCGGGCTCTTTCGATATCGCCTATCTCGCGGCCCTGCCGAACTTCGTGATCATGGCGCCGTCGGACGAAGCGGAACTGGTTCATATGGTGGCCACCGCCGCAGCGATCGACGACCGTCCCAGCGCCCTGCGCTATCCGCGCGGCGAAGGCACCGGAGTGCAGCGTCCGGCTGAAGGCGTGCCGCTGGAAATCGGCAAGGGCCGCATTGTCAAGGAAGGTGCGGGCATTGCCATCTTGAATTTCGGCGCCCGCATGACACAGGTGTTGCTGGCGGCCGAGCGCTTGGCCGGTTATGGCCTCACGCCGACCGTCGCGGATGCGCGTTTCGCCAAGCCGCTCGACACCGACCTGATCCGGCGGCTGGCGCGCGAGCATGAAGTGCTGATCACGATTGAAGAGGGCGCGGCCGGCGGCTTTGGCGCCCATGTGATGCACTTCCTGGCGCATGACGGGCTATTGGACAAAGGCCTCAAGATTCGTCCCATGACCCTGCCGGATGTGTTCCAGGACCATGACTCGCCCGACAAGATGTATGCCCAAGCTGGTCTCGACGCCGACGGCATTGTGCGCACGGCGCTGAACGCGCTGGGCCGGGGGGGTGAGGCAGTCCATCTCGCCGGTAAACTCGCCTGATCTCTTTCACCCTCCCCTTGAGGGAGGGTCGAAATTTGCGAGGCAAATTTCGGGGAGGGGAGTATGCGCAGAGCGACCCCTCCCCAAAAGATCTCCGCTACGCTCCGATTTTTTGACCCTCCCTCTAGGGGAGGGTCAAATCGTGTGGATGCTCACCATAGTCTGGCCATAACATAGGTCTATTGTGAAAATCTGCCCCCATTTCGGCGCTTGCGGTGGATGCTCGCTGCAAGACCTGACGCCCGATGCCTATCGTGCCAAAAAGCGCGACGCTGTTGTCGCCGCGCTGAAGCGCGCAGGCGTGGAAGCAATGGTGGAAGAGCCGGTGATCGTGCCGCCGCGCTCGCGGCGCCGCGCCGTATTCAAAATCAAGAGCTTGCCGAAAGGCCTGCATGTCGGCTTCCACGCCGCCAAAAGCCATACCGTCATCGACATGCATCATTGCGACGTGCTGACGCCGGGCCTGTTCGCCCTGGTGGACGTTTTGCGTCAACAACTCGAGCCGCTATTCGGTGTCGGCGAGACGGCTGAGCTGCATGTCACCGAGACCGACACCGGCTTTGATTGCGCTTTCCGCTGGCGCGCGCAATTGGCTCCCACGCTGCGGGCGGCGCTTTCTGTGGCGCTTTCCGGCCTGGGCATCGCGAGGCTGACGATGGGGCGTGAGATCGTGTTTGAAACGGCTCAGCCGAGCGTAACCTTGGGCGGCGTCAAAATTTCCCTACCGCCAAATCCTTTCTTGCAATCGACCGCCGAAGGCGAAGCCGCGCTGCAAGCGCGAGTGCTGGAGGCAGTCGGCAAGGCGAAGACGGTGGCCGATTTGTTTGCTGGTTGCGGCACCTTCGCCCTGCCGCTGGCACGCAAGGCCAAGGTCCATGCCGTGGAGCAGGACTCTGCCGCGCTGGCGGCCCTGGCGGCTGCCGCAAGAGCGCCCGGCCTGAAGCCTCTCACGACCGAGATACGCGATCTGTTCAAACTGCCGCTCGCGCCGGTCGAATTAATTGCCTATGACGCGGTGGTACTGGACCCGCCGCGCGCCGGCGCCGAGGCGCAAGCGAAAGCGCTGGCCAAATCCCGGGTTCCGGCAATCGCTTATATTTCCTGCGATGCCGCAAGCTTCGCCCGCGACGCAGCCCTTCTGACCGGGGGCGGCTACCGCATGGGCCCCGTCACCCCGATAGACCAATTTCTCTGGTCGTCGCATATTGAATTGGCCGGAAGTTTCAGGCGCCCCTGAGCAGTCCGGGCAGGAGACGGTCTTGGGCAAAAGGATCATCGTGCTGGGCTTGGGCTTGTGCCTGGCGGTTGGCGCCGCCGCGCAGTGGCTCCTGCATGCGCCGGCCCCCGCCAAGGAGGCCGCGCCACAAGCCGCACCCCAATCCTCATCCGCGGATTTCAGCCATTGGGCGGTGGTGCTGGTGGCGGGCGATTATCGTGCCCATTCCGGCGCCCCCTCCAAAGTGTTCGACAATGGGCGCCGTGATCTTGCCCAAGCCTTTGCCAAGATAGGCTTCAACCCGGCCAATATGGTGCAGTTCTCGGTCGATTATGACGATGGCACCCAGCATGCCGGCATCAGCGAGATCGCCACCGCCCTGCAGAACGCCGCCGCCCGGGCCAAGGACGGCTGCCTGATCTATTTCACCTCGCACGGTACGCCGGACGGCATCATTGTCGGCGACACCGTGCTGGGACCCAATCCGATGCGCGAGATGGTGAACAGCGCCTGCGGCAGCCGCCCGGCGGTGATCGTGATGTCGGCCTGCTATTCCGGCCAGTTCGTGGCGCCGCTTGCCGCCGACAGTCGCATCATCATGAGTGCGGCGCGACCCGACCGCACCAGCTTCGGCTGCGGCGAGATGGATCAATATACTTTCTTCGACGATTGTTTCTTGCGCGCACTGCCGGTGGCCGGCGACTTTCCCGGCCTGGGAGGGCTGGTGCAGCAATGCGTGGCGCAGCGTGAGCGGGAGATGAAAGCCACGCCGCCCTCCGAACCGCAGGTGAATGTGGGGCCAGGCGTGGTGTTCACTACGCGCTGGAGGGACGGTCCACCGACAAGTCAGAACCGAAACTAGCCGATTTGTCCTCGGTGCCTCAGCGCCTGATCGGCCAGGACGCAAGCCATCATGGCTTCGCCCACCGGCACGGCGTGGATGCCGACGCAAGGATCATGGCGGCCCTTGGTGACGATCTCGGTCTCCGCGCCCGCTTTGTCGATGGTCCGGCGTGGCGCCAGAATGGACGAAGTGGGCTTGACCGCAAACCGCGCCACGATGGGCTGGCCGGTGGAAATGCCGCCCAAAATGCCGCCCGCATGGTTGGAGAGGAAGACGGGCTTGCCGTCATTTCCCATCCGCATCTCATCGGCATTCTCCTCGCCGGTCAGGGCGGCGGTGGCGAAACCGTCGCCGATCTCGACCCCTTTGACGGCATTGATGCTCATCAACGCCGACGCCAGTTCATTGTCCAGCTTGGCATAGACCGGCGCGCCCAGGCCGGCGGGAATGCCTTCCGCCACCACCTCAATGATGGCGCCAACCGAAGACCCCGCTTTGCGGATGCCCTCCAGATAGCTTTCCCAAGCCAGGGCCGCCTTGGCGTCCGGGCAGAAGAAAGGATTTTCATCCACCGCATTCCAGGACCAGTTGGCGCGATCGATTTTCTCCGTGCCCATCTGCACCAAGGCGCCGCGAATGACGACCTTGCCATAGAGCTTGTCCAGCACCTTGCGCGCGATGGCGCCGGCAGCCACACGCGTCGCGGTTTCGCGCGCGCTCTGCCTTCCGCCGCCGCGATAGTCGCGCACGCCGTATTTGGCCTCATAGGTATAGTCGGCATGGCCGGGACGGTATTTGTCGCGGATCTCGCTATAGTCCTTGGAGCGCGGGTCGACATTCTCGATCAACAGGCCGATGGGCGTGCCGGTGGTGAGCTGCCGCGGCATGCGCTCATCCTGAAAGACGCCGGACAGAATCTTCACCGCGTCCGGCTCCTGGCGCTGGGTGACGAACTTCGATTGACCGGGACGGCGCTTGTCCATCCAGGGTTGGATGTCCGCTTCGGTCAGTTCGATGCCGGGCGGACAGCCATCCACCACGCAGCCGATCGCCGGCCCGTGGCTTTCGCCAAAGGTGGTGACGCGGAAGAGATGGCCGAAGGTGTTGTGGGACATATGGCTCGAATACCCCGATTTGGCCTTAAGGGTCCAGCCGCGTCACCTGCGAGCCTGTTACCCGGAAAACCACGCCCTGGGGCTCGTCCAGGTCTGACATCGCCTTGGCGTCCAGTCCCAGGAAAAGCCCGCGCAGGATGCGGGTGAAGGCACCATGGCTGACGGCGAAGGTGCTGGCTTTCAGCCCGCCAATCCAGGCCGTGGCCCGCGCCGCCACATCGGCATAGTTCTCGCCCTGCGGCACCCGGACATGCCATTTGTCACTCATGCGGCGATCGTAAAGCTCCGGATCCAGCACCCGCGCTTGCACATCGGTAAGCTGGTCCCATGTACCCAAGTTGATCTCTTTCAGCCGCGCATCGGTCGAAAAGCCGTCCTCGGGCAGTGCCATCGTATGGCGAACGATTTTCATGGTGGTGATGGCGCGGGCCAGCGGGCTGGAGACAAACTCGTAGCCTCTGGCGTCGCCCAGCTCGCGTTTCAGGATCATCCCGACGCACTGCGCCTGGGCGCGGCCTAGCTCCGTCAGCGGCGTGTCCTTGTCGCCGGAGAAGCGCTTCTCGACATTGGCCTCGGTCTGGCCGTGGCGCGCGAAATAGAGCGTCAGTCCCGACGGTGGCTCAAGAGACATCCGGCTTCGGCACGACCGTGATATCGGGTGCGTCCTCAGCCTTCATGCCTACAATGTGAAAGCCCGCATCCACATGGAGATTTTCGCCCGTCACGGCACTCCCCAAGTCCGAGAGCAGGAACAGCGCGGCGTTGCCGACTTCGCTCTGGGTCACGGTGCGTCGCAAGGGCGAGTTGTATTCGTTCCATTTCAGGATGTAGCGGCT
>DATHLY010000252.1:0-4599 GCA_035487655.1 Rhizomicrobium sp.
ACCACCATGGCGGCCTTGATGGGCACCCTGCCCATTGCTCTAGGCAGCGGCGCCGGGGCGGAATCCCGCCGGCCACTGGGTCTGTGCGTGGCGGGCGGACTGCTCTTGTCGCAGCTCTTGACCCTCTACATCACGCCGGTGATCTATTCCTATCTCGATCGCCTCAGCACGCGGCTGCGGCGCCGCAAGGCCCCGCGCACCAGACCCAGCGTCGCGCCGGCTGAGTAACGCCCGCCCGTCAGAAGCAAAAAGTCGTGGAGGCTCCCGCCAGGCTGGTCACGCCGGGCCGGCCGAAGATGGCATCCCGGCAATTCGCTGAGCTGGCTTTCTGGCGGGCATAATCGTCGAGATAGACGGTCATGGTGCCGTCAGGGCTGATATCTTCGCGATTGGCACGCAGCGCCGCCCAGATGCGATTGGCCCTGCATATCTGCGGGCCGGGAAGACGCGAACCCGGCAGCGTCTGGGGCACTCGGCATGTCACGGCATCGGGATCGCCATCCCCCATCGGATTGAGGGCCAGCACCACTTGCTTGGCGGTCGGCTGCGGCGGAGGCGGCACGCTCGCCGCAACGGCGACCGTGGGTGCGGCCTCAGCCGTCACCGGCGCAGGCGGGTCGCTTGGCGGTGCCGGCGCCTGTTCGATTTGAGGCAATGGCGGCAAAATGGCAGCCGCCTGCATTTTCGGATGCGGCAATTTCTTGCCCATCACCGGCTTTATTGGCACGCGCGCCACCGGCTCCACGCCGATCTGTTCGGCCACCGCCGTGACCGCTTGTTCGGCGCGCGCCTGCACGGCGATGACATTGCGCCTTACCGTGACCGCCAGCGGCGTATTCGGGAAACCCGCCACAATCGGAGGTACGAAAGCCAAGATGGCGGCGCCTGCCAGCAGCAGCCGCTTGGCCGGGGAAAGATCGATTGCGGGCGGTTCAGTCATGATCTGCCGCACACGATGCTTGAGGTCGGCGCCGGTCGCGCCCGCGGCACAGGCCAAGGGCGACTGGATGCAGAATTTGCACACTTTGAGGATGCCGCCGGCATAAATCTCGGGATCATGGCCGCCCGCCAGGACGCATTCGTCACAGGCCCGCTCGCGTTCCGCCATCAGCCGGGAACCGATCAGCCAGACCGGCGGGTAGAACCAAAACAGCGCCTCTACCGCCATGTGAAATGCGGCGGTGACATTGTCGCGACGGGCAAGATGGCTGAACTCATGCGCCAGGATGGAATCGCGCTCCGGCGGGGTCAGCCGCGCCATCAATCCCGACGGCAGGAGAATGACGGGCCTTACGATTCCCACCAGTCCCGGCTCCAGCAGCGAGGCCGACGCCTTTACGGTGATCGGCGCTTTCCCCGGCAGCGCCACCTCATCGGCCGCCGCCACCACGGCGCGCAATCGCGACCAGCGCAGCACATGCAGGCCCACAATCAGGCCAATGCCCAGGAGCCAGAAGCCCAACAGCGCGGGCGCCAGATCGATGCTCTCGCCATGCCGGGCCGCCAGCATCCGCGCCGGCGCCGAGAATTTTTCCGCCGCCGGCTGGATTGCCAGAATGGACTTGGACAAGACGGATTGGGGCACGGGAAATAGGCGGTAGAGATATTCAACCATCGTCGCCAGAAGCGCGAAGGGCAGCAGAAACTTCAGCGAAGCGGCAAACCACAGCCAAAAACGGACGGCCGCGCCATTGCGGCGAAACAGCAAGGTCAGCAGGCCAATGCCGCCCGCGAACACAGTCGACTGCCAGAGATGGTCCAGCAGGCTCGCGATCATGCGTCCTTCTTCCTTTTGGCGGCCAGGTCCTTCAGCAATTTCTCCGCATCGGCCACATCCTTTGAGGTCAGATTGCCGGCCTCGATCAGCTGGGCCATCACCGGCTGCATCCGTCCGCCGAAGATGGAAAGGAATTCATCCACCAACCGCGCCTTTGCGGCGTCGCGCGAGATCACGGCTTCGAAGATATGGGCGTTGCCGATCTTCTTGGCCCGGCGCAACGCCTTCTTGGCTTCCAGCCGGTACACCATGGTCTGAACGGTGGTATAGGCGGGGCGGTTCTTGGGCCCGAAACTCTCCTGAATTTCGCGAATGGCGGAGGGGCCGGCGGTCCACAAGACCTCCATGATCTGCATTTCCAGCTTGCTCAATTTGGGAAGCCGCATCGGCACATCCTACTACATACGTCGGAAATCCTACGCCGGCGCCCCGGCGGCAGCAAGCCGGCTCTTCGGCCCCTTCAACGATGCCTCAAGGATCGCCCTAGCGATCGACCGGCGTGTCCACACTGCGCGGGCGCAGGCGATCAAACGGGTCGCATAGTAGAAGGCCGGTGAGAAACCCACCCAGATGCGCCTGCCAGGCAATCAGTCCGTCTTCCCCGCCCATGCCCAATCCGGTCACGGCGGTCACGAGATTGATGGCCGCCCACAGCGCCGTGAATACCAGTATCTGGCGCGACAAGAGCGGCGCAAGCGGCGCCTCGCTTTGTGCCACCCATGGCGCCTGTCCGGGCAACATGCGGATAGCCGCTGCCATCAATCCGGAAATGGCACCCGAGGCGCCCACCACCGGCACCGGACTTCCCCAGTTTAGGGCGAGATAACAGGCGGCGGCGGCAATGCCGCAAACCAGGAAGAAAAGAAAAAACAGAAAATTCCCAAAGCGGCGGGCCACGATGGGGCCGAAAGCGAGCAAGAAGCAGCAATTCACGATCAGATGAGTCCAACTGCCGTGCAACCCCATATAGGACACAAAGGGAACGGCGCGTTCCCATAGCGTGCCAGGATTGGCCATATGGCTTTCCAAAAAGGCGTGGCTGTAGCGCAGAGGATAGAGACCGAATTCGTAAATCAAGGCATCGGACTGAGCGGCCGGCCTGGACAGGCGCGCCAGATGCAATGCCCCCAGTGCCCCAATCAGCCAGAGCACGGCTGCGGGGGCATGGAAAATGGGCTGGCGCGGGGGCGCCGATTGCAGGAAGGCCATGGACTTATCTAGAGCAAGGCAGGACCAGTTTAAACACAGCGCCGGAGGTATTTTGTGGCGCGGGCAGGAGGCCGCGCGGAGCGTACACAGAGTACGTGAGCACGGCCGACGAACCCGCGACGCAAAAGAACCCGGCGCTGCGCGCGTCCTTTGCCTTTTTCCGGTCGAGGGGGTATTTCCGAGCCCGAAATGAGCGCCCTGCCCATTGACCTCGCCGCCTTCGAGGCCGCGCCGCTGACGCGCGAACCCTTCCTGTTCGCCATGGTGCCGCATTTCGTCCGCTCCGAGGCGATGACGGCGATCAATGCCGATTACCCGCTGGTCGCCCACCCCGGTTCCTTTCCGTTGCCCACCCTGACATACGGCCCCGCCTTTGCGCGGCTGATGGAGGCTATCCGGGACCCTGAATTCACCTGCGCGGTGGAACGAAAACTGGGCGTGAACCTTGCCGGCCGCCCCACCATGGTGACGGTGCGAGGTCAGTCGGCGGCCCGCGACGGCCAGATCCACTCGGACTCCCGCACCAAACTGATCACGGTGCTGATCTATATGAACAATGCGTGGGAAGCCAAAACCGGCCGGCTGCGCCTCTTGCGCTCACCCGACAATCTGGAAGACGTGATCGCCGAAGTCCCTCCCGATGAAGGCACCTTGCTGATCTTCAAGAACGAGCCCAATGCCTGGCATGGCTTCCATGCCTTCGAAGGCCCGCGCCGCGTGATCCAGTTGAATTGGGTGTCTGATATGGGAGTGGTGAAACGGGAGCAGTTCCGCCACCGCGTCAGCGCGTTCTTCAAGCGGCTGCGTGGCAAGTCTGCGCCGGAGCGGATGTAACAACATCCACCCTCCCCTTGAGGGATGAGGAGCGGTTCGCCGCAGGCGAACGAAATGGTTCAGTGAACCATTTCGAGCGACGAACGCCGCGAGCTTGGGCGAGCGGCAGTGGGGTCGAACTTTTCCGAGCGCCATGAACTATCATCTATTGCGCCAATTTCGACCCCACGGGGCGCGCTTGGCCGCGCGCCCGTTCTTGGGCGAAGCCCAAGAACCCCTCAAGGGGAGGGTCGATGATCGTGATAATCATGCCACTCCCCCCGCCCATCGCGGATACGATAGCCGGTCGTGGTCTGTTCAACATCGGCGGATTCCAGCGGCACCTTGCCGAAGCCGCCGGGAATGTCGAGCATGTAAGTCGGCATCGCCAGACCTGAGATGCGCGTCCTGAGTTCGCGCATCAAGGCGAGGCCGTCCTCGATCCCGATGCGGAAATGCGAGGTTCCCGGCGCCAGGTCGGGATGATGCAGGTAATAGGGCTTGATGCGGTTCTCGACAAAAGCGCACATCAGTTTCGCCAAGATTTCGACATCGTCATTGACGCCCTTGAGCAGCACCGACTGGCTGATCAAAGGCACTCCGCCCTCCACCAATCGCGCAATCGCACTTATGGCGGAGGGTGAAAACTCCCGCGGATGATTGGCATGCACCGCCACATACGTCGTGGCGCCGGACGCATGCAGCGCCGCCACCAATTCATCACTCACACGCTCCGGATCGGTGACGGGTACGCGCGTGTGCCAGCGCACCACCTTCACATGCGCGATTGCGGCCAAACG
>DATHLY010000253.1:0-9798 GCA_035487655.1 Rhizomicrobium sp.
TCCGAACTTTCAGCCGGGCGTGATGCACTTCTCTCAGCAAGTGGCGCAGGACTTCTCGCTGGATGCGGCCAATGCGGCGCGCATTCGCCAGGGCGTAAAGGTCAACCAGAAGCTGCTCGCCACCATCACCGGCGGCGGTCAGTGAAATATTCCAGAATGAGCATCTGACGTGAGCATGGAACCCGCGTTTGATGCTTTTGCATCCCAATACCGCCAAGGCCGCGCCCAGCTGCTGTACACGCGGCTGGTGGCCGATATGGAGACCCCCGTCTCCGCTTATCTCAAACTGGGCTTCGAGAGCAACGGGGCGGCGCGCGACAATGCCTTTCTGCTGGAGAGTGTCCAGGGCGGTGAGACGCGCGGCCGCTATTCCATCATCGGACTGAAGCCGGATTTGATCTGGCGTTGCCAGGGCGGCAAGGCCGAGATCAATCGCGCCGCCCTGAACGATCCGAACAGCTTTACGCCGGAAACGGCAAAGCCTTTGGCCTCCTTGCGGGCGTTGACGCAGGAAATCCGCATGGCGATTCCGGGCGGACTGCCGCCCATGGCGACAGGGCTGTTCGGCTATCTGGGTTATGACATGGCGCGGCAGGTGGAAGATTTGCCCAATCCGCCACCCGACACGCTGGGACTGCCGGATGCGCTCCTGCTCAGGCCCACCATCACTGCCATTTTCGACAGCGTCAGGGATGAGATCATCCTGATCACGCCGGTCTGGCCTGATAATGGGACAGAGGACAAAGCCGTCGACGCGAAAGCCGCCTATGCGCGCGGTGCGGGACGGCTGGACGAAGCGGTCGCGGCGCTGGAGCGCCCTGCTCCGCCTTCCGCCCCGCACTTGAATAACAACCTGCCTTCCAATCTCGCCACCGGCGTGCCGATCGATTCCAACATGACCAAGGCGGAATATTTCGAGGTCGTGCGCCGCGCCAAGGAATATATCCTGGCGGGCGACGTGTTTCAGGTGGTGCCCAGCCAGCGCTTCCGCCGGCCCTTTGCGCTGCCGCCCTTTTCGCTCTATCGCGCCCTGCGCCGGTTGAATCCCTCGCCTTATCTTTATTACCTTGCGATGCCGGGCTTTCAGATCGTGGGCTCAAGCCCGGAAGTCTTGGTGCGCTTGCGCGACGGCAAAGTCACCATCCGCCCGATCGCCGGCACAAGGCCACGCGGCAAGACGCCCGAAGAAGACAAGGCACTGGCCAAAGATTTGATGGCCGATCCCAAGGAGCGCGCCGAACATCTGATGCTTGTCGATCTGGGCCGCAACGACGTAGGCCGGGTGGCGCGGACCGGCGCGGTCAAGGTCACGGATTCCTTTTTCATCGAGCGCTACAGCCATGTGATGCATCTGGTGTCCAATGTCGAAGGCGACATCCGCGACGGGCTGGACGCGGTGGATGCACTGGCCGCCGGCCTGCCGGCCGGAACCCTGACCGGCGCACCCAAAATCCGCGCCATGGAGATCATCGACGAATTCGAAAAGGAAAAGCGCGGCGCGGCTTACGCCGGCGCGGTGGGCTATTTCGCCGCCGATGGCTCGATGGACACCTGCATCGTGTTGCGCACCGCGCTGGTGAAGGACGGCACCATGTATGTCCAGGCCGGCGGCGGCATTGTCGCCGACAGCCAGCCCGAGGCGGAGTATCAAGAGACGGTCAACAAATCCAAGGCGCTCCTCGCCGCCGCCGAAGAAGCGGTGCGCTTCGCGAGCGCGGCCAAGAAGGGGCAGTAGTCCTCTTCAACCCTCCCCTTGAGAGAGGGTCGAAATCCCTACTCATACCTGAGCGCCGTCGCCGGCACCGCCCGTGCCGTCAGGACGGCATGCGTGATCACGGTCGCCACCGCGATGGCAACCGCCAACGCCGCTGCACCCAGATAAGGCCATGGCCCTGGCATCACGTGACTGGCATAGGCTGACAGCCAACGCTGCATCAGGACCCAGGCCAGCGGCACGGCGATCCCGACCGCCCACAACACCGGCTTGAGAAACTGCCATAACAGCAGCAGCACGATATCGGTGCTGGAAGCCCCCATCGCCTTGCGGATGCCGATCTCCTTGGTGCGGCGTTCCGCGGCCGCGCTGGTCAGCGCAAACAGGCCCAGGCAAGACAGCAGCACCGCGATGCCGGCAAAGACACCGAACGCCTGACCCTGTCGCAGCATGTTAATCACAAGGTCCTGGATATAGCTGTCCAGGAAGGTGCGATCGATCGGCCTGTCCGCAACGGTCTTGCGCCACAGACTGTCCATCGCTTCCAGGGTTTCGGGAATGTCACGGCCGCTGAGCCTGACATGTATCAGAGTGGCCTGAGGTTGCGGCTTGAGCACAGTCCAGCCCACCGAATAGGCCGTAGGCGGTACCGATTCGTCGGACGGAAACAGCGAGAAGTCCGGCACCACACCGATCACGATCCCATCCAGGGTCTCGCGGCTCGAAGGACCGTCACTATAGCTCACCCCATTCAGCGCCGCAGGCCCCCCTGACTTGACAGAAGGCGCGTCATGGGATGGCGGCGGCTGGTCGAATGCAATCCTCTCGCCGATAGCAGCTTGAGGTGACGCAAATCCCAACTGGCGCACCGCGGTCTCGTTAATCACATAATGCGCCATCAAATCGGGCGCCGGGTCCGATGGCAGGGTATCGCCGCCGCGATCGCGGGAGAAAAACCGCCCGGCGCGCGGCGATAGGCCATAAAGTTCGAACAGTCCGTACCCCGCGGGCACAAGACGAAGCGGGAAAGGAGTGCCGCCGCCATGGCGCTTGACCGTTTCCTGCCACCCCAATTCGGGCAACATCGCAAGACTGGAACAGGCTTCCCCGCGCACGCCAGGCAGGGCGCGAACTCCGGCCTCGAATGGGCTCTCGCATCTTTGGTCGCGGACGAACATCATCTGGTCGGTGTTCACACGCAGCGCCTCGCGGATGCTGAAGCGATGTTGCTCGAAGACAATGACCGAAGCCGCTATCAGCACGATCAGGATGACGAATTGCAGGCTTACCAGCAGCTGGCGAATTAGCACGGTCCGGCCGACGCCCATGACCAGACCCTTGAGTGCGACAGCGGGCTGGAATGCGGACAGGACCAGGGCGGGATAGGCGCCGGCCAGCCCGCCAACAATCACCGCGCCGGCCAACAGCGACGCTGCGAGCGGTGGATTGCGCCAATAATCGAACACCGCGCCGCTTTGCAGAAAAGCGTTCATGGAAGGCAGTGCCAATTCCACGATCATGGTGGCGATACACAGTGCCAGCAGCGCCTGCACGATGCCCTCGCCCACAAACTGTGCCGCCAGCATACTGCGGCTGGCGCCGGACACTTTGCGGACTCCCACTTCGACACCCCGCCGCGCCGCCCGCGCCGTGGAGATATTGACGAAGTTTGCGCAGCCCAAGAACAAAATCAGGAGCGCCACAAGCGAAAAGACACCGAGCCTGCCTCCCACCGCCGGCGCAAGCTCGTGGGCGACATGGGCCCTATCCAGGCGGATCAGATGCACATCTATAAGCTGCCCGCTCTTGAAATGAACATGCGGTTGAACCAATCCGGTGATACGCCCCTGAGCAGCGGCCACCGAGGCGCCGGGCGCAAGCCGGACCATGGTCGTTGCATCCAGCCATATCTTGCCATTGGTGCCCATCGGGGGATTCAGGTCGTCCTTGGCCAGGCCTGAAAACGACGCCTTGCCGGATATGAAGATGCCCGTCGCAAGATTGCTGGAATTCGCCGGCAGGTCGGCGATTACCGCCCGGACCGTCATGGCATATTTACGGGCGATCTCGATGGTCTGGCCCACCACATCGTCACGGCCAAAATATTTCCGGGCCACTGAGACTGGCAGCACGATTCCATCCGGCCGCGCCAGCGCAGTATTGAGATCGCCATGCAGAACGGGCAACCGCAGCAAATGAAAGACATTCGGGTCGGCCCAATAGACGGATTCACGGCTCTCCATCTCACCGTGCCGTAACCGGATATGGTCTTGCTGAAATCGTGTCGCTTCCCGGACCTGGGGAACGTCTTGCTCGAAAAGGGCCGCCAAATCGTGCGGCGAAAGCAATGTGTATTCGGCCCGTTTACCGCCGCCACCGAAAGGGTCCTTTATCGCCGCGAAATACAAATTGTCATGGCCGGGAAGGAAATGATCGAAGCTCAGCTGGTTGACGATCAGCAGGCCGGCCAGGATCGCGGCCGAGATGCCCAGCGAAAGCCCGAAGATGGCAATGACGGACTGCAGGCGGTTCGCCTGCAGTGTGCGCCAGGTGGTGATGAGGAAATGCCGCATCATCTAAAGTTGCGTCTCGCTAACGATCTGGCCGTCCAGCATCTTGATGGTGCGGCCGGCGGCGGCGGCATGTGCCGGAGAATGCGTCACCATCACGATGGTTGTCCCGGCGGATGACGCGCTTTTCAGCAGGTCCATCACCGCTTCGCCATTGATGGTGTCCAGGTTGCCGGTCGGTTCGTCGGCCAGGATCAGTTGCGGGTTCGACACCAAGGCACGGGCGATGGCGACACGCTGCTGCTGACCGCCGGAAAGTTGCTGCGGCTTGTGGCGGGCGCGATGCACCAACCCCACCCGCTCCAACGCCTCTGTGATGCGTTTGCGCCGTGAGCCGGCATCCTTGCGGTAGAGTAGCGACACTTCGATATTCTCCTCCACCGTCAGGTCGTCGATCAGGTTGAAGCTCTGGAAGACAAAGCCGATATGGTCGCGCCTGAGCCGCATCAGGGTCTGCTCGCTGCTTTCGGCGATTTCCTCGCCCATCAGCCGGTACGAGCCGCTGCTGGGCCGGTCCAGCAATCCCAGAATGTTCAGCAAAGTGGACTTGCCGCAGCCGGATGGACCCATCACGGCCACGAATTCGCCCCGTTCGATCTTGAGTGAAACTTCGTTTAACGCGCAGGTCTCCACCTCTGTCGTGCGGTAGTTTTTGCTGAGATGGGACAAAGCGAGCATGAGGCCTCTTACGGGAGATTGACACCAGTGTAGGGCTGCAGGGCGCTCGACGGAAACCTGATGCAACAAGGACTTATGCGCGTCCGTGCAACGAGCATGGCGCGCCCTGTCCGAAAACGGACAGTTGAGGGTAGCCCGCGAATCTCTAAGCTCCCGGCATGAACAAGATTAGCGTCTTGATAGCCGATGACGACGGCGATGTGCGCCGCTCAGCGCGGTTGGCATTGGCCGCCCTTGCAGAGACACGGGAAGCGGCATCGCTGGGTCAGATGGAGACGCAACTGGCCGCCGGCACCTTCGATGCCGTGCTGCTGGACATGAATTTCGCCCTGGGGGAGCACAGCGGCCATGACGGGCTGGAAGGGCTGGCCCGCATCCGCCGCGCCGACCCCACTTTGTCGGTGGTGCTGATGACAGCCTTCGGCGCGGTCTCCCTGGCGGTGGAATCCCTCAAGCGCGGCGGTGCCGATTTCCTGCTCAAACCCTGGCGCAATGACGCCCTGGCTGCGGCGGTGCGATCGGCGGCAGCGCGAACGCGCGATCAGCGCGAAGGAGAATTGCTGCCATTGGACGATGTCGAGCGCATCGCCATCGAAAAGGCCCTGCAACGCCATGACGGCAACATCGCCCAGGCAGCCGTGGCGCTGGGCGTGAGCCGTCCGGCGCTATATCGCCGCATGAGCAAATATGGCCTCTGATACGGTTCATTCCCCGCTGCTGCCGGTTACGTGGCGCCTGGCAATGGCGTTTGCCTTGGCGGCACTGGCTGCGCATCTTCTGATCACCACCAAGTACTATGCCACCATCTTCGTGATCGCTTCGATCGTATCGGGGCTGATGTTCGGCGTTGCCCGGCTGCTACAGAATCGCCAAAGCCTGGCCGATATGGGCGCCGCCGACCGCGCCATCGCGCGCTTGCAAGTCGAGCAGAAACGTGCGGCGCAGGCCCAGGATCATCTCCAGGCCTTGCTGGACACCGTCACCGCCGCGTTGCTTGTTGTGCGGGAAGATGGTCGCGTGGCCGTCGCCAACCGTGCCGCGCGCCTGCTACTGCGGGAGGCGGGCCGGCACCTGTCCGAATACGCCGCCATCGGTTCGGCTGCCGCCGAAACCATTTCCCGGTTGGCGCCCGGTGCGCGCCTAGTGGTGCAACTGGCCAATGGCCAGCAGATGCTGGCTTCGGCCGTCTATTTTGCCGGCAGCGGCGAAAGCCAACGCCTGGTTTCGCTCCAGGCCGTGATGGGGGAACTGGATGCCGTCCAACTCAAGGCCTGGGAGGACATGTCGCGCGTGCTGGCGCATGAGATCATGAACAGCCTGACACCGATTGCTTCTTTGTCGGAAAGCCTGTCCGGCATGATCCGCCAGGAAGGCGCCAGCCGGGAATCGGTGGAGGCGATTGACACGATTGCCCGCCGCAGCCAGGGGCTTGCCGGCTTTGTCACGCGCTACCGCCAAGTCGCAGAGCTGCCCGAGCCCAGGCTGCAAGCGATCCCGCTACGGGCTTTCGCCGACCAGATGCAGACGCTGATGGCGGGCCGCTTGGTGGGCATTGGCTTCCAGAGCCGCATCGAGATGGAATCCGTCACAGCCGATCCCGATTTGATGGGCCAGGCCGTGATCAACTTGCTGCACAACGCGGTGGATGCGGTCGCAGCGGTGGAGCATCCCAGGATCGAACTGGCGTGCGCGTCCCAGAATGGTGCGGTGGTGATTTCGGTCAGCGACAATGGCAAAGGCGTCTCGCCGGACCATGCGGATGAGATTTTCGTGCCATTCTTCACCACCAAAGCGGGTGGATCCGGAATCGGCCTTGCCGTCGTGCGCCAGATCGCGCTGAAGCATGGCGGTCAAGTCGGCGTGTTGGCCAATCCTTCCGGCGGCACGACATTCCGGCTGACCTTGCCGGACCGCTGATCAGCCTTTCCTCGTGCCCGGTCTATTCAGCGGGAGAAGCTGCGCCGGAGAACTGACGTTTCGGTGTGCGCCAGGAAATACTCCCGCTCCGCCTTCATCCGGATTGCCTGGTCCAAGGGTACCAGACTGACGCCGTGATCCTGTGCAAGCCAGGCCGTCAGAAGCTTGAGCGTCACGTCATGCGGATGGCCGATGGCGATGGCCACGCCGCTACGCTTGGCTTCGCGCGCCACCTTCTCCAACTCGGCGCTCACTGCTGCGGGGCTGGGGTCGTCATCCAGGAAGACGTCCCGCGCCGCGCTCATCACCCCGGCGGCGCGCGCGGCGTCGCCAACCGCACTCTCCGGACCCGTGCGGGAGTCAAAAAAGAACAGATGCCGCGCGCCCAGCCTGGCCATCACCGGAGCCAGCATCTGCCGATCGGCGGTGAAGCGGCTGCCTTCGTGATTGTTGATGCCAACCAGTCCCGGCACGCGCGCCAAGTTCCAGTTCAACAGACCTGTAATCTCAACCGCCGTCATGCCGGGCTTCAGGCCCATGGGCCCGGGATCGGCGCCGTTCAAGGCCTGCATCGGCACATGCGCCAGAACCAGATGACCGCGGCCTTTGGCGGCTTCCGCCAGGAAGGGCGTGGCGTCCGCATAGGGCAGGAAGGACAGCGCCACCTCTTTCGGCAGCGCCATGGCCTTGTCGGTGCCGGCCAAGTCCTCGCCCATATCGTCGATGCAAATGGCGATGACGGGCCGGGTTTCCCGCTGGACAGAGGAAGCGTTCCTGGCCATTCGCCCGATCAGCCAGTCGGGCTTGGGCCTGGCGGTGATCGGGTAAAGCACCTGGGGCGCAACGCGGCTTTGCGCGAAGCCTTCGGGAATTTCAAAGCGGGCCACGTCCTGAAGCCGGTTTTGGCCGGGCCTTACACCGGCTTGGGCCGCCATGTCCGGCGTTACCGCGTCCAGCAGCTTGGGGATGCCGGCCAGCGCCGCGCTGCCGCCCAAGACCAGACCGCCACCGAACAGCAAGACGAAGGCGAACCCAGCTACGTGCCGAATCAGTGATTGGCGACTCATGCTTCAAATCAGCCCGAAGAACTTGTCATGTCAATCATATCAAAGTGTTAGACCAGCCTGATGGTGACGTCGATATTCCCGCGCGTCGCCTTGGAATAGGGGCAGACCTGGTGGGCCTCGTTCACGATCTCCTGTGCGACGCTGCGCTCCACGCCCGGCATGCTGACGTTCAACCGTGCCTTCAGGAAAAATCCGCCGTCACCCAGGTTCAAATCCACTTCCGCATCGATGGCGGTATCCGGCGACAGAGTGATTTTCCGATTGCGGGCGACGAACTGCATGGCGCCTTCAAAACAGGCCGACCAGCCGGCGGCGAAAAGCTGCTCCGGATTGGTGCCGGGGCGGCTTGTGCCAGGCGTGGAAAGCCGGACTTCCAACTGGCCATCCGAACTTTTGGCATGGCCATTCTCGCGGCCACCGGTGGTGTGGGTCTTGGCGGTATAAAGCAGTTTGTCAGTCATGAGGGACTCCTTCGCTTGGTTTGAACTTTCTCCCCCTTAATCTGCCGCGGCATGTGTCCCCCCACCCGAAACCGACCGCCGGCATAGCCACACCATTCCGATCATGAGCAGGCAGAGCCAACCCGAGATCCAGAAGATGTCCTCCGCCGCCAGTAGATAGGCCTGGTTCACGATGGTACGGGTCACCGACGCTTGGCCGGCTAGATTGGAGAGGCCAAGGCTGTGCAGCTGTTTCACCGCCTCGCTCAGGCTGGGCGTGAAGATTGTGGTCTGGTCGGTCAGCCGGCTTTGATGCAGCGCCTCGCGCCGGTCCCAGAAAGTGGTGACGATGGAGGCGGCAAACCCACCACCGGTGATGCGGGCAAAATTGGACAGGCCGGAGGCCAACGGAATCTTCTGGGGCGGCACGCCGTCCAGCAGGATGGTGATCATGGCCAGGAAGTAGGTCGCCAAGGCGATGCCTTGCACCAGCAGCGGCAGGACGAAATCCAGGAAGCTCGCCGTGTTGGTGAAGCGTGCGCGCATCAGGAACGAGACGCCGAAGGCGACAAAGGCGAGACTGGCGACGATGCGGGCATCGTACTTGCTCATCATCTTGGCGGCCAAGGGCGTCAGCAGCACCGCCACCACGCCGGCAGGCGCGGCCACCAAGCCCGCCCAGGTCGCGGTGTAACCCACCTGGGTCTGGAGCCACAGCGGCATCAACAGGTTGTTGGCGAAGAACACGGCATAGCCCAGGCAGAAGGCCAGCGTGCCCAGCGCAAAATTCCGGCCCCTGAAGAGGGAGAGATCCACCACCGGATTCTTCTCGGTTAGTTCCCAGATCAGGAAGCCGGCAAAGCCGATCGCCGTAACGACGGCCAGCACAACGATCTCGGTGGAGGAGAACCAGTCCAGGTCCTTGCCCTGGTCCAGCATCACTTGCAGCGCGCCGACCCAGATCACCAGCAAGCCCAGGCCCACCGTGTCGATCGGCAGCTTGCGCGTGGGCGTCTCGCGGCTCTTGAGATTGGCCCAGCAGAGGAAGGTGACGACGATCCCAACCGGCACATTGATCAGGAAGATCCATCCCCAGTGATAATTGTCGGAGATGTAGCCGCCCAGGATCGGGCCGCAGATCGGCGCGACCAAGGTGGTGATGGACCAGATGCCCAGCGCGGTGCCGCGCTTGTTGGGCGGAAAGATGGAGATCAACAGCGCCTGGCTGCCGGGGATCATGGGGCCGGAAACGCCACCCTGCAGCACTCGGAAGAAGATCAGCGAGGACAGGCTCCAGGCGATGCCGCAGAGGAGAGAAGCGACGGTGAAAGCCACCACCGAGACGACAAAGGTGCGCACCACCCCATAGCGGCCCATCAGCCAGCCGGTCAGTGGCACGCCGATGCCATTGG
>DATHLY010000254.1:0-2621 GCA_035487655.1 Rhizomicrobium sp.
CTGCTATTGTTCTTGGCTTCCTGCACCTTGTCTTGGATGGCGGGCTCCGCCTGTTGCGGCTTGTCGCCTTCGATGACTGCCTGCTGTTCGGCGGCTGTGTCGGTGCTCGGCGCCGTATCTGAAGCGGCGGTCGGTGCGGCAGCTTGTGTGGCCACGGCGGGAGCGGAATTCTTGGCTGGCGCAATAGCCGCCTGACGGACGCCGGATTGCAGCGGCGGCACGGCCGGCAGCGGTTTCAGGCTGGCTCCCTCCGCAATGCCTGCGGCACTTGCGCCCGCCAAAACGACAGCGCCCAACAACAGGGTGGTGGCAATTCGCATCTTCAGCTTTGATCTTTGGCCATGGTCAGGTATCCCCGAGGCGCTCCGCCGGACCCCAAACCCGCGCCAAAATACGGAAATTCCCGCTCCAATCAATGGGCTGTCGGGAATGGCGCGGAAAAGCCGGGATTTCTGGGCCCGCCGGCCGGATTGGGGCGGTTCCGATCGCGACCATGGATCGGGTTCGTTAGGGGTGAGTCAGCGCGAACACGTCGCGCGGGAACAGGCTGAAGGGCTGAATGGGATTGTCCCCCGTCTTGAGGCTGAAGCGCAGAATCACCGAGGTGGAAGGCGGCACGCCCAGAATCAAGTCCTCTGTGTATTTGCGCCGGTAGGCGAGCGAAATGGCAAGGCATTCATCCTCGTAACCCAGGCCATATTCGGTGTTGAGGAACTGGTCGTTGGTCAGATCGCGCTGGGCGGCGACGAAGACCTGCCAGTTGCGCCAGACATTCATGTCGGCCTGGACGTTGATTTCCTGGCGGCTCGGCAGGCCCAGGCTGGTGACCGACTGCGGCAGCTGGACATAGCTCACCTGCAGCGAGGAGCGGCTGTAGGTGCCCGTGACATAAATTTCATGTCGCCGGATGGTGCCGTTGCCGCGATCCATGTCGATGCGGTCGGTGAGGTCCAGGTGCGGGAAGCGGACGGAAAAACTGCCGACCAGGTCTGAGGACGTGCCGCGGCTGCCGGAAAAGGCCGCCAGCAGGGGATCGGGCTTGAGGCGATAGGTCTGGCCAAGCTGGGCGTCCAGCTTGCCGCCGGGAAACAGGGCCTCGGCCACGACGCCGACATTGGCGCGCGGCCCGCTTTCGATCACGTCATAGCCTGGCACCTGATTGAAGGTGAAGACATTGTTGTCGTCGAACTCGAAGTCTTGGGAATCCTCGATCCGCATGCCCCGTGGGTTACCGCCATAGGGCTGGGCAACGAATTGCGCGATTGGCTGCAGAATATAGGAGCGGTCGGGCCCGTCATTGGCGAAAAAGGGCCAGCGCCAGTCCAGCGCTGCATAGGCTGTGCCGCGTTCAAGGGTGCTGTCGGTCGTGCGCGGCGGACCGTTGGCGGGAACGTCGAAATGATAGGCGTCGCCGCGCGCATCGATCACGAATGTCCATAACTGGCCGTTACCGAACACGAAGGGCTTCTTCCAATTCATTTCGCCGGTGAATCGCTGATCGTTGCGCTGATTGTCGCGGCCAATGGCCACGCCATTGAGGTCAAAGCGGAAGGCGCCCCCCACCACCTTGTGGACCGGGATGTAGGAGAGCTCCAGCTTGGGCAGGACAAAGGGGATGCGCGAGGTGACGTCGGTGGAGCGCAGTCCCTGAAAATAGTAACTCGCGAGCGAGAAGCGCGAGCGTCCGGGGGTCGCTTCCACGAACAGATCGTTGGTCAACCGATCCAGAAAGGAGATGTCGTAGAAGCGCATGTAACCGCTGTTGCTGGTCACCTGCACGTCCGCGCCGGTGCGCCAGACATCGTTGAAATTTTCGCGCCCCGAACCGAATAGATGCCCGTAGGTTTGCGGCCCCGGACTGCCCGACAATCCGCCATTGGGGTTGTAGGCGCCGCTGCCTTGCAGCCACATGCCGCCGCCGTCCCAGCGGTTGCGGTATTCCATCTCCAGCACCTCGCCGCCGGAGGTGGAAAACATTGGCGCCAGCGTCATGTCCTGGCTTGGCGTGATCGCGACATAGACCGGCAGCCGCGTGAAATAACCGATCTTGGTGGAGTTGCCGACTTCGGGCGTAAGCAGGCCGGTGGCATAGCGCACCGTGGGATCGGGCACGGAAAAGGCCGGCAACCAGGCCACCGGCACGCCCTCGACCTCGATGGTGGCACTCTTGAAGCGCACCTTGTGCTTGGTCTGGTCGTAAATCACGCGTTCGGCCTTGACCTGCCACAGGGGTGTGCGCTGCCCCGGCTGGTTGCATATTTTGCAGGGGCTGTAGACGGTGCGGTGTGCGATCACCAGGTCGCCGTTGACGCGCTGGGCGGTTTGCGCCGCCAGTCGCCCGGTCTTGCCCAAAAGCGCGCCGAAGCCCTGCAGCACGCCGTCGCGCATGTGATCGGTCAGGACGACATGATCGGCGAAGACGACATTGCCGCGAGTGTCGGTCATGCTGACATGGCCGTATGCCGTCACCTTGTCGCTGGCCTGGTCATATTCCACCCGATCGGCCAGAAGCGTGCGGCCTTCATCGGCGATTTCGACATGGCCGACCGCCGAGACGGTGTTGGCCTCGCTGTCATAGATGATCTCATCGGCCTGCAGCAGAATCGGCGCATCCTTGCTGG
>DATHLY010000255.1:0-3662 GCA_035487655.1 Rhizomicrobium sp.
CTTTCCTGCGCCATGTTGGCGTCGACCAGATTGCCGATGCCCTGGCTCAGGGTGTCGGACAATTTCTGGGTGAACGACGCCTGGATCGAGAATTTCGCGGACCCGGACGACAGCTTGGCGAGAGCCGAGTTGACGTTCGACAGCGAAGACTGGATCACGGCGATCAAGGCGGATGCTTTGGCCTGGGTGGAAACCGTGGAGGTGCTCTTCACCGTCACGATGGCGCCCGACAAGGTCAATTTCTGCGCCGCGGTGGTGATGCGGCGGGTGCCGTCAGCCGAAGCCAGGGCCGTGACCTGATTGGTGGAACCGTCAACCAGGTTGAAACCGTTGAATACCGCATTTTTCACGATGGTGGTGATCTGATCGCGCAACGCGGTGAAGTTCGCGTTCAGCGCCTGCCGGCTCGCCGTGTCGAGCGAGGGGTCGGCGGCGGAAAGCGCCTTCTGCTTCATCTGGATCAGCAGATCCGAAATCGACTGGCCGGCCGAAAGGGCGACGTCGATCGCGGAAGAGCCGTTGTTGAGGCTGTTGATGACCGAGGCATAACCGGCCACCGCGCCGCGCTGGTTCTGGGCAATGGCGTAGATCGCGCCATCATCCTTTGCCGACGCGACCTTGAGACCGCTGTTGATGGCAGACTGGGTCTGGTCGAGCTGACCCTGAGTCTGGTTGAGGTATTGCAGCGCGATCTGGGCGCCGGCATTGGTGTTGACGCTGAATGACATCGGATTTCTCCATTCCTTCTGGTAGGGACCAAACGTTCTGCGAGTCCAAGGGCGGTCCGCCCATCGCCACTTTTGCAACCGCCGTGCCAGACGAAGCGCGTCTCTTAACTTTTTAAGCCTTTGATTTTACATCACTATTTTTGAGCTTCGCCGCCGCGCGTTAGGCATGAATTGCCGTGCGGGAAGATTTTTCCGGGCCGGGTAGAAAGAAAAAGCCGGCGATCTCTCGCCGGCTTTTGAAATCTGTACTTGGAAAAATCTGTCCCGGTCCGCCTCCCCCGCGCGCGCGAAGCGCGCTGGTGGGGGAGGTGCCCGTAGCTGGGCCTCGGCCCAGCGAAGGGCGGAGGGGGAAATCAGCCGGCGGAGCCTTGTAAGCCCTGCATGATGGTGCGGTTGATCTCTATCAGCGGATCGAGCGGCGCCTTTTCGCGCGTCACGCGGCGGGAATATTTCGACACCCACAATGACAGCGAGACGATCTTGGCCCGGACATCCTGGCTGAGGGAATTGCGGTCGTCCATGCAGTCGGCCGCCAGGGTGCGCCATAGGCGCCTGTTCCAGTCGATCGCCTCGACCAGCGGAGCGCCCACCGCATTGCTCGACTTGGCATCGAGCAGCGCGCCGGTCACCTGGCCGAACAGGCGATATTCCGTCGAGCGGGGATCTTCAACCGCGCGCTGAACGCTTTGATACGCTTTCAGGGTCATAATTCAAACGCTCCTGTTCATAGTCAAACAATTTCCGGCACGAGATCAAAGCCTTGTAATAATCGCCCTGCACGACATCGCGGCTGATTTCGACGCAGGTGGACAGAATCGCGCGGTTCTGGATCGCGCCCATAAATTCGGTCATGCGCAGCGCGAAATCATTGTACGGTTCCTCGCTGGCTTCGCCGTCCAGATACATCATCATGATCGCCAGATAGACCAGGCGCGCCGGGGTCTTGGCGTCCTTGGGCTGCATGATGTCCTTTTCGCGCAGCACACAGGCCTTGTTCTGGATCACCAGGCTGGCGCGTTTGTCGCCATTGGCAAGCACCGCGCCATTGAGCACGAATTTCTCGCCCGGTTTCAAAGACAGTTTCAGCGGCATGGCTGGCCCTTTCGGCAATCTGGTCAAACCACCATAAGGGGCAAGCGTTAACAAAAACCTGCCCCTTCCTCGCTTTTCATTCACCCATGCTTAAACATAAGTCGCTTTGATGCGCACCGGATTTCCTTGTTAAGAGATTATTGCGATGGCGAACGCCGCTCCCCTGAAAAGCATCGATTCCTTAAGCGGCGTGGACGCCAGGATGGAGGCGCTCGACAAGCTGGAGCAGCTCACCCAGGAACTGAGTTCGGAAATCGCCCGCCACAAATCCAACGTGGCGCTGAGACGCGCCATACGCTGCTGGCGCCGGGGCGATATCGTCAGGGCGGGCCGCTGGGCGCTGAAAGCGACAGATGTCGATGGGAACAACGCCAAGGCCTTCCATGTGCTGGCGATGGCGCTGGAGCGCATGGGTCATCTGCACAAGGCCCTGGTCACCTATGAACGGGCCTTTCAACTCGACCCGGAAGACCCGGAGCTTCTGATCAACCTTGGCCTCACCGCCTGGAACCTCAAGCTGACCGAAGGGGCGGCGCGCATGTTCCAGCTTTATATCGCCGCCAAGCCCGATTCGCCGCTGGGCTACAACAATCTGGGCAGCGTACAGTGCGACTTGGGTCATGCCGACGTGGCGATTGAAACCTTGCGCGCCGCGATCAATCGCATGCCGCATGAACCGATTTTGTGGAACAGCATCGCCACGGTGCTGGCCGAGGAAGGCCGCGCCGACGAGAGCCTGATTTTCTACAATGAATCCATCCGCCTGGAACCGGGATTTGCCCGCGCCTATCACAATCTGGGCTATGCGTTTCAGCATCTGGGCCGCCTGGAAGAAGCCCTGGAACATTATGATCTGGCGTTGGAGCGCGTGGTTGATCCCGGCGAACGCCGCGAAACCGCCCATTCGCGCAGCATCTGCCTGATCGGCGCCGGCAAGCTGGAAGAAGGCTTCCGCGAATATGAGATCCGCAACAACGAGCGATTCCGCGCCTATCTGCATCACATGATCAAGGCGCCGCGCTGGAACGGTGAGCCGATCGCGGGCATGAAGCTGTTGCTGGTGGGCGAGCAGGGATTGGGCGACGAATTCATGTTTGCCGATCTTCTTCCCGACATTCTGCGCGACCTGGGTCCCGACGGAAAATTGCAGATCGCCGTCGATCCGCGCCTGGTTTCCCTGTTTCAGCGCAGTTTTCCCACCGCCGAGGTCGGCGAGTATGACGACAAGACCCTGATCGACAATGACGGCAACAAGGCGCTGCGGCTGATTCCCTTCGCGTCCAACGGCAACGAGCCCGACATGTGGGCGCCGATGGGCTCGGCGCTGCAATATTACCGCAAATCGCTGTCCGATTTTCCACACCTTCCGTTCCTGGTACCGGACATGGCGCGGGTGGAGGAATTCCGCCGCAAGCTGGCGGCCCTGCCCGGCAAGCATGTCGGCATCTGCTGGCGCTCGATGATGCTGGGCGCCAAGCGCGCCAAATATTTCTCGCCGATCGATGGCTGGGGCGCGGTGTTGAAAACGCCGGGCGTCAGCTTCGTCAATCTGCAATATGGCGACTGCGCCGATGAGATCGCCCGCGCCGAGGAAGAATTCGGCATCAAGATCCACACCATGGAAGGGCTGGACCTGCGCGACGATATTGACGGGGCGGCGGCGCTTTGCGGCGCGCTCGATCTGGTGCTCTCCGCGCCCACCGCCGCGGCAGCGACGGCGGCCAGCGTCGGCACCGAAGTGTGGTTCCTCACCGCCGGGCGCACCTGGCCGCAATTGGGCACCGACGAATATCCCTGGTACGCCAAGACCTGCGTGCTTTCGCCCGAGAAATTCGGCAATTG
>DATHLY010000256.1:0-4196 GCA_035487655.1 Rhizomicrobium sp.
TCGAAGAGAAAGGCGGCATTGATCGCAATCGCCTGATGCAAGGCCAACAGTGCCGTCACAGCCAGGGCGGCGCGCAACATGACCCGAGCCCAGGTCACGGGCGCGAAGGCCAGCACCTCGGCGCCAATGCCTATATAGACGCAGGCGAACGCGGCTTGGGGCAAGAAGAACCTGTCATCGCTGCGCAAGGCGACCATGTTGAAGCACAACGTGAAAGAGAGGATGGCAAGCGCGGGTAAGAACCCCGCCACGCGCACGCCGCCACGGCTGCGGCTTGTGTGCAGGACGAGACCGGACAAAGCCAATGCTATCGCAAGGATGCCATATCCTTTGCCGAAATAGCGGCCCATATCGCCCAGCAAGGCCAGCCATCCGGAAGGATCGCGCAGATACTCGGCATAGCCTGTACTGGCGGGGCCAGCAAGAAATGCGATGCGCCGGGTGAATCCGCCCCAGTTGGTGATGGCGCCATCCACCAGCAGCAAAAGGAACAGCGACGCGACGATCGCCGGCAACACCGCCCGCACAATCTTGCCGGCATGGGCACGCGGCCAGGCATCCGCAGCGAGCCAGGCGAATAGAAGAAGAGGCAGGCTCAGCAGGAACAGCGCATAGGCCTGGTCCTTGGTCGCGACGCTGGCCGCGGCGAACAAGGCCGCTGCCCAAAAAAGCCTTGGCTTCTGTTCCACGACGGCGCGCATGCTCCAAAGCAGCGCCAGCGCGCCCCAGAAAAGATACGGCACATCCAGATTGCCGACCTGGCCGTAATAAGTAAGAGCGAAATTCAGCGCGGCCGCGCAGGCGGCAAACAAGCCGGCGCGGCGGCCCGCGACCAGCCGCGCCATTTCACCCACCGACCAGATGATGCCCAGCGACATTGCAAGACTCACCAACCGTCCCACCGCGGCAAAGAAGGTCATGTATCCGGGCCTGGTGAATTCTCCGATCACGTCAGCCTGGTGAAACGAAGGCGTATGCCACAATGCCATCACGATGCCAGGCGCCGTGAACAGGGCCAGCAGGAAGGCATGCAGCGGAGGATAGGTGAAATAGGATCCCGGCTTGTAAGTGAGCGCCAAGGCCGTCAAAAAGTTGCGCGGCGTGAAACCGTCATCGTCCCAGCCGTCCGATGCCGGCAGGCCCCAGAACAACCCAGCCAAGCGCAAGCCAGCCGCCCCCGCCAGAATCCAGAACAGGGGATGGCGCCAGACCCGCGAATAAAGCCAAGTCCGCATCACAGCACTTCCCGGTCCAGCAGCCAGGCGAACGTCGCCACCGTCGCTGCCAGGATCAGGTCGGCGGCCGCCAGGATCACCAGCACTGTGGCGACCGGCGTCACCGAGACATTCGTCATGCCTGCCGCCGCAATGCCAGCGCCCACGAAGATCAAATCCTTGTTGGGCACCAAGGGCAGCCGCGTCACCACCAGCCTGAGCGCGACAAATTGCAGACAGGCTATGGCCGAAGGCAATGCCCCGGACAATTCCCACAGCCCGAATTCCACCGCCAGCACCAGTGCCGCGCGGCTGAAGTGAATGGCGAAGGTGGCCGCGATCTGGCTGCGACTCAGCGCGGTCAGCTTGCGGTGACCGAGCACCAGCGCGGCACAGAGGATCAACGGCACCGAGCCGGCCAACACATACAGCCAGCCGTGCGCATGCAGGCTGGCGGGAATCTTGAGCCCGCCGACCGCCAGCAGGCCCAGCAGCATCAGATAGACCATCGCAAGGCCCGCGCCGCCCGACAACAGATTGGAATCCTTTATTCCATGCACCAGCAGGCCGGGCTTGAGCTTCAACCGCGCCTGCGCCCAAAAAAAGAAGAAGGCCTCGCCGGAATAATCCAGCATGAAAGTATTGAGCAGGCGCTTTCTCAGGATCACCGCCAAGGGCGGAGTGTTCGCCCGGCCCCACAGGTTGCGATAGACCAGATAATCGCCAAAGGGCTGCAGAAAGAATTGCAACACCAACAACAGATAGAAGCCGAGATGGCCGGGGCGCGCGGTCCAGATCTCGCGCCAGCCCAATTCGGTCAGGCGCCGGCCGATGATCACCACCAGCGCAACTGGAATGCCCCAACGCAATACCTGCACGAAGAACCGGCCTGCGCGGCTGGCAGCGAGCCGCGCCACCAAGCCGGATTGCGGGCCGAGATCGGGCGCAGCCGTCATACGCGCGACATCACCCACCGCACCACCACGCGCGGCAGAAGGTCAGTAAAGGCTCGCATCACGCGAATCTGCCAGGGCACGACAATGACGCGGGCGCCCAGGGCGATATCGCGCGCGATGATCCGGGCAGCCTTGTCGGCGTCCATCAGGAAGGGCTTGGGTTCGATGACCTTGCGGCTCATCGGCGTGTCAATGAAGCCCGGCGACACCAGGCTCACCGCCACGCCAAATCTTTTCATGCGCAGTCCAAGTGCCTCGGCAAAGAGCCGCAAGCCCGCCTTGCTGGCGGCATAGGTCGGCGCCATGGGCAGCGGATAGGATTCGCTGATCGAGCCCACCAGCACGATGTGGCCCGCGCCCCGTTTGGCCATGGCGCCCGCAAGAGCACTGGCGCCCGCAACAGGGGCCACAAAATTCACCTCCGCGATGGCTTGGGCGGTCTCGGGCGCTTCGGCAAAGTCTTCTTTGGCAACCGTCCCACCCAATCCCGCATTGAAGATCGCAAGATCGATGGGCATCTGGGCATCGGTGGCGGACAGCCGCGCCACAAAGCCTGACGCATCGCGCAGATCGAAAGACTGTGTAAGCGCGGCAGCGCCCAGGGCGCGGCATTGTTGAGCTGTCTCGTTCAACCGCGATTCATTCCGGCCCCATAACAGAAGCGTGACGCCCGCCTCAGCATAGGCGCCCGCATGCGCCCGCGCCAAAGCGGCGCCAATGCCGCTGGACGCGCCGGTAATCAGGATGGTCTTGGGGCTCATGCACCAGCTCAAGCCGCGGAAATGCGGCAATTGCTTCCTATCAAATCGGGGCGCTCGAGGCTATGGTGCCGCGCTTTTTGCGGGGATTCGGCCGGTGAACAAGCCAGCGAGCGAGACCATCGAAATCGTCCCGGTACAGAACAAGGCCCATTGGCGCGATTTTCATCACCTGCCCTTCAAAATCTATCGCGACGATCCCCAATGGGTGGCGCCGCTGTTGCTGGAGCGTCAATTCCATTTCCAGGCCAAGCACAATCCCTACTTCCGGCATGCCCGCGCCGCCTTCTTTCTGGCCTATCGCGGCAACGAACCGGTCGGCCGCATCACCGCCCAAATCGACCAGTTGCACCTGGACCGCTATCACGATGCCAGCGGTCATTTTGGATTCATCGAGGCGGTGGATGACAGCCGCGTCTTTTCCGCATTGCTAGAAGCCGCTGAAGCCTGGCTGCGCCACCAAGGCATGAAGCGGGCCATCGGACCGGTGAGCTTTTCATTATGGGACCAGCCCGGCCTTCTGGTCGACGGCTTCGACACCCCGCCCTATGTCATGATGAATCACCATTTGCCCTACTATCAGGGCCACATCACCGCCCATGGCTATCGTACGGCGCAAGACCTGATCGCCTATCGCTACGGTCCCGATGCACCCACCCAGACCTTGGAGAAACTGCTCAACCGCGCCATGCGCGGCGGCGAAGTCACGTTGCGCAATATCCGCATGGACAAGGAGCATTTCGAATCTGAAATCGCCATGCTGCTGGACATCATCAACGATGCCTGGTCCGACAATTGGGGCTATGTGCCCATGACCAAGGCGGAGATCGACGATCTCTCCGGCATTCTCAAGCTGCTCTTGCGTCCCGGCGATGTGGCGATCGCGGAATATCAGGGCAAGCCGGCCGCCTTTGCCGCCATCTTTCCCAATCTCAATGAAGCCATACGCGACATGAATGGGCGGCTGTTTCCCTTCAACTGGATCAAGCTGTTGTGGCGGATGAAAGTGAAGCGCACAAAGACCGCCCGCATGCCGATGATGGGCGTTCGCAAGGCCTTGCAGGCTTCGCCGGTGGGCGCGGCTTTGGCGCTGTCGGTGATCCGTTCGGTCCGGGCATTTAATTTTTCCCGGGGCGTGGTCGACAGCGAGCTGTCCTGGATTCTGGCACGCAACACGCGCGTGCGCCATGTCATCGAGATGGTGGGCGGCGTGCCCTACAAAACGTATCGGGTGTTTGAGAAACAGCTTTAGGAACCGCGCCCTTTTT
>DATHLY010000257.1:0-4518 GCA_035487655.1 Rhizomicrobium sp.
GCCGGTTGCACCATCGTGCTGAAGCCGGCAACCGAGACCCCGCTCACCGCCTTCGCCGTCGCCCAGATCATGCACGACTGCGGCGTACCGCCGGGCGTGGTGAATGTCGTCACCACATCCAAGGCAAGCGTCTTGTCCAAGACGGTGCTGCACGACTCGCGGGTGCGTAAACTCTCATTCACCGGCTCGACCCAGGTGGGCCGGGCCTTGCTGCATGAAGCGGCGGACCAGGTGATTTCCTGCGCCATGGAATTGGGCGGCAATGCGCCTTTCATTGTCTGCAAGGATGCCCACATCGACGATTCGCTGGAAGGCGCCATGCTGGCGAAGATGCGCAATAGCGGCGAGGCCTGCACCGCCGCCAACCGCTTCTATGTCCACCAGGATGTCTACAAGCCCTTCACCGACGGCATTGTCGACCGCATGTCCAAGATCAGGCTGGGCGAAGCGACCGATCCGGACTCCACTTTGGGCCCGATGGTGAATGAGAAATCCGTCGCCAAGATCGCCGAACTGGTGGACGATGCCGTGGCCAAGGGCGCCAAGCTGTTGCTGGGCGGCCAGCGCCTCAACCGGCCCGGCTACTATTATCCGCCGACCGTGCTGTCGGACGTGCCCGACCATGCCGACATGATGAAGGAGGAGATTTTCGGTCCCGTCGTCTCGCTGCAATCCTTCGAAGACGAGGCCGAGGCGATCCGCAAAGCCAATGACACCGAATATGGCCTAGCGGCTTACGTCTATACCCAGGATCTCAAGCGGGGTTTCAAGATCTGCGAGCAGATCGAAGCCGGCATGATTGCGCTCAATCGCGGCATCATGTCGGACCCGGCGGCGCCGTTCGGTGGCGTCAAGCAGTCGGGCCTGGGCCGCGAAGGTTCACACCACGGCCTGATCGAGTTCTGCGAGGCGAAGTATATTTCGACGGTGTGGTGAGGTTGTCCTCTCCCCTTGTGGGAGAGGACGATTGTGAGCTACGACGAACAACTCACTTCCAGATCGCACATGGTTGGCGGCGGTGGCGCGGCGAAGGTTTCGTCGCCGTCATGCTTTTCGAACGGCGTGCGAAGAATGTTGAAGATGCGATCCAGGGTGGCGATATCGCCCTTGTCCTCCACGACGCGGATCGCGGTCTCCGCGACCCAGTTGCGCAGGACGAATTTGGGATTGACCCGCTCCAGGCCCGACAGGTCTTCGCCTTGGGTGCGGGCCCGATAGCGGGACAGAAATTCTTGCGCCTTGCCGGCCATCGCGCCGAACAGCACCAGCCAATCCTTGTCGTCACCGGAAAGGCCACGGAAGGTGAGCGTGTAATCGGCCCGTGCCATCGCCATCAGCGCCAGCAACTCGCCGATCATCCAGTCATCGCCCTCCTCCTCGCGCGCAAAACCCAGTTTGGCGCGCATCAGGGTGCGATACTTGGCGCCGAATTGCGCTTCATAATTGTTGAGCTTTTCCAGCAGCACGTCGGTAGAGATCAAGTCCGACAAGGCCAGCGCCAGCGCCCGCAGATTCCAATGCGCGATTCCCGGCTGGTTGATGAAACTGTAGCGGCCCTGTTCGTCGCTATGGTTGCAGATGAATTGGGGATCATAGGCGTCCATGAATCCATAAGGCCCATAATCGATCGTGAGTCCCAGGATGGACATATTGTCGGTGTTCATCACGCCATGGGCGAAGCCTACCGCCTGCCACTGGGCGATCATCTCGGCGGTGCGCTTTATCACCTCGCCGAACCAGCCGGCATAATCGCCGGCGCGTTCGGGAAAATATTCGCCGATCACATAATCGGCGAGCTGGCGCACTTCATCCTTTTGGCCGCGATGGAAGAAATGCTCGAAATGGCCGAAGCGCACATGGCTTCTGGCCAGCCGCGCCAACACCGCGCCCGGCTCACGCGTCTCGCGCTTCACGGTTTCGCCGGTGGCGACAATCGCCAACGCCCGGCTGGTGGGAATGCCGAGCGCTGCGATCGCCTCGCTGCAGAGATATTCGCGGATCGTGGAGCGCATCACCGCGCGCCCGTCGCCGAAGCGCGAGTAGGGCGTTTTGCCCGAGCCCTTGAGTTGGATATCCCACAACTCGCCCTTGCGATTGCGCACCTGCCCAATCAACAGGGCGCGGCCATCGCCCAACTGACCTGCCCACACCCCGAACTGATGGCCGGAATAGACCATCGCCAGAGGCGAGAATCCTTCCAGCGGGCGGTGGCCCGCTATCACTTCGGCAAAGCGAGGGTCCTGGAAGACCTGGGGATCCAAGTCCAGCAAGGCGGCCGCCGCGTCATTGGCATGGATCAGACGCGGCGTGCCGCCGACCTTTTCCGCCGGCATGGCGGTGAAGAAGCCTTCGCCCAATTGGGCGAAATGGTTCTCCAGGGTTCCGGCGGTCGGCAGGCGGAACGTGTCGCTCATGCCGTATTATAACGCGAAAAAACCAACAACGGTCGCGTTCGTCGCTTTCGCAGGTCCACTGGACCTGCTCACGCGCCTTCGGCGCGCCGCACCTCACCACGTCTTTTATCCTTGCCACGCTTCCAATGAGGACGTGAACCATTGCGCTTGGCGGGGGCGTGGGGATTCTCGGCGCCCTCGCGATGGGCGGCATGTCCGCTGCCGTGATGTGCGTGGCCATGCTTGTGTCCGCCAGCCTTGTGGCCGTGCGGCTTGCCGCCATGGCGATGGCCATGCGGCCGGCGCGGCTCCTCCATCTGGCGGCGCTGCTCCTCGGTCATTTCCGGCAGCTCGTGCGGCACAACCTCGATCTTCATGCGGATCAATCGTTCGATATCGCGCAGGAAAGCTCGCTCGGAAGCGTCGCAGAAACTGATGGCGGTGCCTTCGCCGCCGGCCCGCGCGGTGCGGCCGATGCGATGCACATAGCTTTCCGGCTCATTGGGCAGCTCGAAGTTCACCACATGGGAGATGTCGTCGATGTCGATGCCGCGGGCGGCGATGTCGGTCGCCACCAGCACCCGCGCTTTGCCGGACCGGAACATGTCCATTGCGCGCTGGCGGGCGTTCTGCGACTTGTTGCCGTGGATCGCCTCGGTCACCACGCCGGTGCGCGACAGATGCTCCGAAACGCGATTGGCGCCATGCTTGGTGCGGGTGAAGACGATCACCCGGTTCATCGCCACATCCTTCAGCAACTCGCTGAGCAACAGGCGCTTCTGCGCCATGGGCACGAAATAGAGCTTCTGGTCGATGCGGTCGGCAGTCTTGCCGGTGGGTGCGATCTCAATCCGCTCCGGCTGGCGCAACATGTCATGGGTCAGCTTGACGATGTCCTCCGGCATGGTGGCGGAAAACAGCATGGACTGGCGCTCGCGCGGCAATAGCGCCACCAGTTTCCGCACATCGCGGATGAAGCCCATGTCCAGCATGCGGTCTGCTTCGTCCACGATGAAGCTCGATACCGAATCGAGCCGCACATGTTTCTGCTGCACCAGGTCCAACAGGCGGCCCGGCGTCGCCACCAGTATGTCCACGCCGCGCGCCATGGCGCGCACCTGCGTGTTCTGATTCACCCCGCCCAGGATCACGGCCATCTTCAAGTTCAAAAAGCGGCCATAGGTGCGCAAGCTCTGTTCGATCTGGATCGCGAGCTCGCGCGTCGGCGCCAGGATCAAGGCACGCGCCTGCTTTGGCTGCGGCGGCACATGGCCGGTGGACAGCTTCTGCAGCAGGGGAAGGCCGAAGGCGGCGGTCTTGCCGGTACCGGTTTGGGCGATGCCCAAAAGATCGCGGCCCGATAGCAGGATCGGTATGGCCCGGGCCTGGATGGGGGTAGGCGTTGAATAATTCTCTGCCGCCAAGGCGCGCAGGATCGGCTCGGCGACGCCAAGCGATGCAAAAGTCAGATCAGTCACAAAAGTCCTTAAAACCGTGGGAACGCGCCAAAAAAGGCGCGGGTTTACGGCTGTTGCCGTCTTCCACGCACACTGGAGGGAACGGAGGTCAAAACTCAGGTCCGGCGATGGCGGCGCGGGTCATCTGACCATGGGCGCCTGGTGCGGTCGCAGCGGACGGGGGTGTATCGGCGGGTTTGGGTGGAATGTCAAGCGGTTTGCTGCGGCGCAACAAGCCAAACTTCTGACATTTCTGGCAAAAGCCCCGTTGCGGGTTGCAGGTTTCTGTAGTCATCATGTCGCAGTTGCCCCCGCGCGGCCGGGACGCGGGGCGGCTTGGGGTGTCCAACCGGCAAGGGCGGGTAGCGTCGGTTCACAATGGCATACGGCAACGAGAAGTCCATTTCGCAGGCCTCTGCGAAGGGCAAAGTGAAGTGGTTTAACGCCACAAAGGGGTACGGTTTCATCACTCTCGACAATGGCGGCGACGCCTTTTGTCACGCCAGCGCCTTACAGGCGAGCGGTCACAGCGACGTGCAACCAGGCACGACGATTGTCTGCGACCTGGCGGACAGCGCGCGTGGCTTGCAGGTTGTCACCGTTCACAGCGTCGATACCTCCACGGCGGAAGCGCCGAGCCGGGGTCCGCGCCGTGATTTCGGTGGCGG
>DATHLY010000258.1:0-2742 GCA_035487655.1 Rhizomicrobium sp.
CTGGAAGCCGATGAAGCGCGCCACGTCATCGCCATAGGCGCGCAAGGTGTGCGGCGAGGCGCGGCGTTCATGCGCCAGCGATTGAAGCCAGCTCTTGCGCAAAGCCTCTGCCCCTTCAGCGGCTTTTGGGGCGGCCATCAACCCCTCTTATCCCTTGATGGCCACGCCCGCCTTTTTGGCGTCGGCGATGAAGGCCGCCAAGCCCTTGTCGGTCAGCGGATGATTGAGCAGCGTCTTGAACACCGAGGTGGGCATGGTGGCGACATCGGCGCCGGCCAGGGCGCTTTCGCGCACATGCATCACATGTCGGATGGAGGCGGCCAGGATCTCGGTCTTGAAATGGTAGTTGTAATAGATGGCGCGGATGTCGCGGATCAGGCCCATGCCGTCCTCGCCAATATCATCCACCCGGCCGACGAAAGGCGAGATGAAGCTGGCGCCCGCCTTGGCCGCCATCATCGCCTGCACCGGCGAAAAGCACAGCGTGACATTGACCATGGTGCCGCCCTTGGCCAGCACGGCGCAGGCCTTCAACCCGTCCCAGGTCAGCGGCACTTTCACCGCGATATTCTTGGCGATTTTGGTCAAGACGGAAGCTTCCTTCATCATGCCGTCGAAATCGGTGGCCAGCACTTCGGCGCTGACCGCGCCCGGCACGATGGCGCAGATCTCCTTCAGCGATTCGACATAATCGCGCCCGGTCTTGGCGGCGAGCGAAGGATTGGTGGTGACGCCATCCACCAGGCCGCTGGCGGCATATTCGCGGATTTCCGCCACGTCGGCGGTATCAAGGAAGATTTTCATGGGCTTCAGCAGACCTTTTTATTGACCTTGGAATTGAGCGGGGCGAAGTGTAGCCCATCATGAGGGCCCGCTTAAACCCCGCGCCGCCACCGGAACTGCTGCGAAAGCCGGTTATGGGCGTGCTTTTGCCGCTGCCGCTGGCCGGCGCCTATGACTACAAGCTGCCCGCCGGTTTAAATGCCGGGCGGGGCGCCTTGGTTGCGGCACCACTGGGAAATCGCGAAGTGCTGGGCGTGGTGTGGGGCGCCGCGGAAGGCACGGTGGGCGACAACCGCCTCAAACTCGCCGAGCCGCTGGAAGGCGCGCCGTCCCTCCCGCCCAAGCTTTGCGATTTCATCGACTGGGTGGCGGATTACACCTTGAACCCACCGGGCGCGATCCTGGCCATGGCGCTTCGATCGCGCGGCGCCTTTGAGCCGGAGGCCCGCCGCATCGCCTATGTCCGTGGCTCCGTTACGCCACCGCGCATGTCACAGGGGCGCACGCGTGCCCTGGAAGTGGCCGGCGACGGCTTGGCGCGCAGTGTCACGGGCCTGGCGGAAGACGCCAATGTCTCGCCCGCCGTGGTGCGGGGGCTGATTCAGGCCGGCGCCCTGATTCCCACCGAGCTTCCGGAATTCCTGCCCTTCCCGCCACCGGACGCAACTTTTGCCGCGCCATTGTTGAATGAAGATCAGGCCTTGGCCGCGCGCGCTTTGCGCGATGCCGTGGTCTCACGCAAATTCTCGGCCCATCTGCTGGACGGCGTGACGGGCTCGGGCAAGACCGAAGTCTATTTCGAGGCGGTGGCCGAAGCGCTGAAGCAGAATAGGCAGGTGCTGATCCTGCTGCCCGAGATCGCACTGACGGTGCAATTCCTGGAACGCTTTGCCGCGCGTTTCGGCGTGCGCCCGACCGAATGGCATTCCGACCTGTCGCAGAAGGAGCGCCGCCGCGCCTATCGTGCGGTGATGAAGGGTGAAGCCCGGGTCGTGGTGGGAGCCCGGTCCTCGCTGTTCCTGCCATTCCCCGAACTGGGCCTGGTGATCGTGGACGAAGAGCACGAACAGGCCTTCAAGCAGCAGGATGGGGCTATCTATCACGCTCGCGACATGGCGGTGGTGCGCGCCCGCATCGAGGATTGCCCGATTGTTTTGGCCAGCGCCACGCCGTCGCTGGAAAGCTTCGTCAATGCCACCGGCGGCCGTTATTCCCATTTGCGGCTGGCGGCCCGCCATGGCGTGGCAGAGTTGCCGCAGGTGAAGCTGATCGATTTGCGTCATGAAAGAGATGCGCCCGATGTCGAACATAAGGCGCAATGGCTGTCGCCGCCGCTGCGGGACGCGCTGGAAAAAGTTCTGGCGGCCGGGGAGCAGGCGATGCTGTTCCTCAACCGCCGCGGTTACGCGCCGCTGACCCTGTGCGAAGCCTGCGGCCACAAATTCACCTGCCCCAACTGTTCGTCTTGGCTGGTGGAGCACAAGTACAAAAGGCGCCTGGCCTGTCATCAATGCGGCTACGAGCTCCCGATGCCAAGCACTTGCCCGCAATGCAATGAGACGGGCACACTGATTCCTTGCGGCCCCGGGGTGGAGCGGGTGGCGGAGGAATTCACGAAATTCTTCCCCCGTGCGCGCTATTCGATTGCGTCGTCCGACACATTGCATGGACCTGCCGAAACCCAGGCGGCCATCCGCGCTTTCGCCAAGCGCGAAATCGATGTCTTGATCGGCACTCAGATCGTCGCCAAGGGCCATCATTTTCCGCAACTGACCCTGGTGGGGGTGGTGGATGCGGATCTTGGCGGTAGCGATGGCGATTTGCGGGCGCGCGAGCGCACCTTCCAACTGTTGCATCAGGTCTCGGGCCGGGCGGGACGCGCCGAAAAGCCGGGATTGGTCCTGTTGCAGACCAGAAATCCCGAGGATGCGGTGATGCAGGCGCTGGCACGGGGCGATC